>CAMCFB010000021.1 GCA_945874125.1 Verrucomicrobia subdivision 6 bacterium
TCTCGGGTCAACGTCTTAAGTGATGCCTACGTGACCCAAGATTTTTTCGCCGCGGAATATATTCAAGACCAGCAGCCAAATACCTACGCGGATGTGATGTATCAGGATCCAAACTTTACGGTCACGGCCAATGCCCGAACGCAAATCAATAATCTCTTTCAAACCCAGCAACAAAAGCCGTCGGCCAAGATCGAATTTAAGCGGCAATTTATCCCTGGAACCTATGACAAGGAGGATCTCCTCAAAAATCCGGATGGGAATCCGGGTTTGGCTTATGAGGGGGAGTCGAGCGTGGATAATTTAGGGACTCAGTGGAATCAAGTGGCCAACCAAACCGACTACTCGGCCTTGCGCTATGACACCTATCACCAGTTGCTCTATCCGCGGCAGTATTTTAATTGGCTCAATTTGACTCCGCGGGCGGGGATCCGCGGCACCGTCTATACGAAAAGTAATCTGACGACGGACGGGGTGGCGCAAAACACGCAAACGGGTCCGACGGGGAACAGCCAAAACCTAGCCGACACTTCTCTGTTTCGTTATGTCTTCAATTTTGGCATCGATGCCTCGACCAAAGCGTATGCCACCTGGAACGATGTAAAAAACAAGGCGTGGGCGATTGACGGAATTCGGCACATTTTTGAGCCTTTTATTCAAGCCAGCTATATTCCCCAGCCCAACGTCCGTCCAACGGAGTTCGCGGGGTACGACAACCGCATCAACACGACCGAATCCCGGACCCTGAACAGCACGCTTTATAATTCGGTCGATTCGATTGATCGGCTGCTGATTGTGCGACCCGGAATGATGAATCGCATGCTGACGAAAAGAGATGGGGTGCCCTATGAGCTGGCGAATTGGAAAATTTATACCGACTACCAACCGATTCGGCCCGACTTGACCAGTTTAAATTTCAGCACCGTGCAGGCACCTGAAACGGTGCCATCTTCCATTCCACAATTGTACAACGTTTTCAATTTCATGCCGGTACCTTGGTGGACGGGCACCGTCGGGGCCACGACGGCGATTAGTGGGAACGGGTTTAACTCGCTTAACCTGGGCAGCCGCTGGCAGGCGCTGCCCGCTCTTGAACTTGGGTTAGGTTACTCTTATTTAGACGGATTTAACTATCTGGACGCTTTAAACAACCAAGACGTCACCACAACCGGTGCGGCGCAAACCAGCCTGATCAATGGTTCAGCAAGTTATCGACTGAATGAGAGCTGGTTTGCCAATGCCGGGGTAACTTACTCCGTTAGCCCTTCGCTTTTGCAGCAAGTCAATGTGGGGCTGTATCGGGATATCGGGGCCTGGATTTTGGGGGGGCAAGTCGGGAACCGACAGAACAATGGGGCTCCCTCTGAGTTTGTTGCCTTGGCTACTTTGACCCTGAAGGCTTTTCCGGATCTGCCTTTGGGATTCAATCAAAATCCGTCCAGCTCGGGGGTGGGTTTGGGGGGAAGTCAACCCACCGCGGGAACTTCTCCCTAGCGGAGAAGGGCGTTGTTCCTCTAGGGTTTTGCGGATGAAATTGTCCATTATCGGCTCGGGCTACGTGGGGTTGGTCACGGGGACTTGCTTGGCCGAAGCGGGCCACACCGTGATCTGCGTGGATAACAACGAAGCCAAAGTGCAGGAGCTACGGGCGGGTAAAATTCCCATCTATGAGCCTGGACTCGAGGAGTTGGTTCGTCGAAATGTGCAGCTGAAGCGGCTCTCCTTCACCGCATCCACGAAACAAGCGGTGGCGGATTCGGAGGTGATCTTTATCGCCGTGCCCACTCCTCCGCAGGACGATGGCTCGGTCGATTTGAGTTATGTGGAGGGAGTGGCGCGAGAGATAGCCGAATCCCTGCCCGGTTACCGAATTATTGTGGATAAAAGCACCGTGCCGGTGAAAACGGGAGAAAAAGTAGCCGAGACGATTCGGCGATATGGCCCGAAGGGGGTGGAGTTTGATGTCGTGAGCAATCCGGAATTTTTGCGAGAGGGAAGTGCGGTGGCCGATCTGCAAAAACCGGATCGAATTGTCATTGGAGTTGCCTCGGAGCGTCCGGTGGCGGCGATGCGGGCCGTGTACGAGCCGTTCAAGGCGCCGATTTTAATCACCGACCTGAACAGCGCGGAGTTGATTAAGCACGCGGCCAATAGTTTTCTGGCCTTGAAGATCACCTATATCAACTTGGTTGCGGCGGTGTGTGAGGCGAGTCATGCGGACGTGACCCAAGTGGCCGAGGGAATGGGTTCGGATGCGCGCATTGGCCGAGCCTTTTTGCAGGCCGGTTTGGGTTACGGGGGATCCTGTTTTCCTAAAGATGTCAGTGCCTTTATTCGAATTGCCGAGGAGTTGGGCGTGGGATTTGGCTTGATGAGAGAGGTGGAGAAGATCAATGCGGCGATTCCGGAGCGATTTTTGAAAAAGATTCGCGCTTCCCTTTGGAGCATGAAGGAGAAGAAAGTGGGGCAGTTGGGCCTGGCCTTCAAAGCGAATACGGATGATGTGCGGTGCAGCGTGGCGGTGGAGATTGCCCGGCGGATGGCCGAGGAGGGGGCCAAGTTGCGTTGCCACGACCCGAAAGGCGGGGAGAAAGCGAAATCGCTCCTGCCTAAAAGCGTGGAGATCGTCACCCAGGCGGAGGAGGTGGCGGAGGGTGCGGATGTGCTGATTGTGGCGACGGAGTGGCCTGAGTATCGCAATCTGGATTGGAACCGAATCAAAAAGTCGATGAGAACGCCCCGAATTTTCGATGGCCGCAACCTGTTAAATCCGGTCGAGATGAGATCGCTGGGATTTGAATATACGAGTGTGGGCCGATGAAATCTCGCGTGACCATTGTTCTGGGTTTGCAGTGGGGGGATGAGGGCAAGGGAAAGATCTTGGATGTGATGGCATCGGAGGCGGATTGGGTTTTGCGGGCGCAGGGAGGGAACAATGCGGGGCATACGGTGGAGATCGGGGGCGAGAAGTTTGTTTTGCACTTGGTGCCTTCAGGAATTTTGCGGGCGAAGGTTTCCTGTCTGATTGCGGGTGGTGCGGTGGTGGATCCGGCGGGGCTGGTGAAGGAGATTGAGGGATTGGCGAAAAGAAAAATACGCACCCAAGGCCGTCTCTTTTTGGCGGAGCAAGCGCACTTGGTGTTGCCGCAGCATCGGGCCGTGGATCAAGGATCAGAAAAAAAGAGGGGATTAGCGAAGATTGGGACAACGGGTCGGGGAATCGGTCCGGCTTACTCCGACAAGGCCACGAGAGTGGGATTACGTGCCGGGGAGTTGGCTCTACCGGCGGCGGAGTTGGCCAGGCGATTGCGGGAGAGGGTGGCGGCCCACAATCGGGCGGCCAGTAGCCAAGGTTGGGAAAAGATTTCCGCGACGAAAACGGTGAGGGAGATTGAAAAAGCGGCCCGTTTTCTGCGTCCTTACTTGGCGGACGGGGTCACGCTGGCGCATCGGGCGGTAGCGGGGGGGAAACGGATTTTGATTGAGGGAGCCCAAGGAACATTTTTGGATGTGGATCACGGGACATATCCTTTCGTCACCAGTTCGCATTGCACGGCGGGCGGAGCCTGTACGGGCACGGGAGTTCCGCCGACCGCGATCCAGCGAGTGGTCGGAGTTTTGAAAGCCTACACCACGCGGGTGGGGGGAGGACCTTTTGTGACGGAGGACGGAACCTTGGGTCATCTCTTGCACGGGATGGGTCGGGAGTTTGGATCGACCACGGGACGGGCACGACGTTGCGGATGGTTTGATGCGGTCCTGGTGCGGCGGGCGGTGCAGTTGAATGGAGTGACCGAGATGGCCATTACCAATTTGGATGGTCTGGATGGTTTGGAGAAGATCCCCGTTTGTGTCGGATACCGATTCGAAGGAAAGATTTTGCATGAACCGCCGGTCGAGTCCTCGGATTGGGCTAGGTGTCGTCCGGTCTATCGGGTCTTTGAGGGTTGGTGCGAGCCCACCACCGAAGCGAGGCATTGGAAAGAGTTGCCTCGGCGGGCGCGAATTTACTTAGCGGCGATTTCCCAAATGGTGGGGGCAACCATTGGAATTATTTCCGTGGGTGCGGGTCGGGAGCAGACGTTCCGGCATGGCTAAAGAGAAGCCAGCCACGGCCATCCCGCGGCATGTCGCCATCATTATGGATGGCAATGGGCGGTGGGCGAATAAGCACCACTTGCCGAGGCTGAGTGGACATGAGGCGGGTCGCAAATCGGTCAAGCGGGTGGTGCAGGCGGCGATCGATCATGGGGTGCGGTATTTGACGCTTTACGCGTTCTCGGTCGAAAATTGGCAAAGACCGCGGGAGGAGGTTCAGGGTTTGATGGGGTTATTGCGGGGAGTGATTCGGGAGGAGTTGAGTGAAATGGGTAAGGAGGGAATTCGGTTGAGAACGATCGGACGACGACAGGATCTTCCGGAAGCAGTGCGGGAGGAGTTGGAAAGTGCAATCGAGAAAACCAAGGATCAGACGAGATTGGATCTGATTTTAGCGCTGAGCTATGGGTCGAGGGTAGAGATCACCGAAGCGATGCAGGGGATGGCGCGGGAGGTCAAGGCGGGGAGGTTGGAGCCGGATCAGATTCGGGAGGAGACGGTGGCGGCGCATTTGTATACGCACGGAATTCCCGATCCGGATCTGCTCATTCGGACGAGTGGAGAGATGCGGATTAGTAACTTCATGCTTTGGCAGATTTCCTACGCGGAAATTGTGGTGACGCCTGTCCTCTGGCCCGATTTTCGCGAAGAGGATTTTGCGAAAGCGTTAGCTGATTATGCGTCACGGGACCGCAGATTTGGGGGAATCTAGCGATGTTAGGCTGGCGTCTTTTCTCCTCCCTTCTCTTATGGGGGATCATTTTGACTTTAGTTACCCTGCGCTACATCCATGGAGTTTTTCTGCTGATTGCGATCGTGGGCATCGCGGCGCAACGGGAATTTTATCTTTCGCAACGGAGCGCCGGCAGAACCGTTTTTCTCAAAACAGGTCTTTTGGCGGGCGGCTTGCTCTATGCGGCGACCTACTTTTCCGTAGTGGCTCCTTGGGCAGGGTTTCCAGCGGCATTTTCAGGTGAGGCGATTCTGGTCTTGCTCGTCATCTTGGGAGCCCTGACGAGGCGGGTCTTTCATCCTAAAGTGGAGGGGGCGACCGAGGCGATGGCGCTGACTTTATTTGGTTTTTTCTATGTTCCGTATCTCTTAAATTATGCCACCAAGATCCTTTTCACGGGGGATGCGCGTCAGGGAATTGCTTTATTGATCTACGCGGTGGCGGTGACGAAATTTACCGATGTGGGCGCCTACATCGCGGGGAAACTATTTGGTCGTCACAAGATGAGCCCCGTCATTAGCCCGAAGAAAACATGGGAGGGCTTGGCGGGTGGACTCGTTTTGGCACTGGTGACCAGCCTGAGCCTGGTTCACTTTTTCCCAGAGGTTCTAGGGTGTTTCCGTGGAGTCCATTCTTGGGTGTTGGGCTTGGGATTAGCCGGGGCGAGTGTGATTGGAGATTTAGGGGAATCGGTGGTGAAGAGAGATGCGCAGGTGAAGGATTCGGGCCACTTCTTGCCGGGAATTGGGGGAGCCTTAGATCTGGTAGATAGCTTACTTTTCAGTCTGCCCGTTTTTTACGGGTACATCATTTTAACGGGCCGAGTATGAAAAGAGTGATTCTTTTAGGTTCGAGCGGGTCGATCGGTGAAAGCACTTGCAAGGTGGCGCGGGCTTTGCCTGAGCAGATGAAAATTGTGGGTTTAGGAGTGGCCAAGAGCACCGATCGGCTGCTGGAGCAAGCACGGGAGTTTGGGGTGAGTGCTTTGGCGGTATCGGATCCTCAAGCCGCGGAAAAGGTAAAGTCGGCTTTACCCAAGGGGGCGAAGTTGTTTTCAGGGGGTGAGGGGCTGACGCGGATGGTGGAGGAAACGGAGGCCGACATGGTGTTGGTGGCGATTGTGGGAACGGCAGGTTTGGCGCCCGCATTGGCGGCCTTGCAAAGTGGAAAAGATTTGGCGGTGGCCAGCAAAGAGATTTTGGTTTTAGCCGGGTCGGCGGTGATGGCGGAGGCCAAGAAAAGGAAAAAGCAGGTTTTGCCGGTGGATAGCGAGCACAACGCCATTTTTCAGTGTCTGCAAGGAGCCCACGAGAAAGAGGTTCGCAAAGTGATCCTGACGGCATCGGGAGGACCTTTCCGCCAAAGCAGTGCCGACGCGATGCAGAAGGTGACCGTGGCGCAGGCTTTGAAGCACCCAACGTGGTCGATGGGAAAGAAAATTACGATCGATTCAGCCACCATGTTTAACAAGGGATTGGAGATGATCGAGGCTCACTGGCTGTTTGGGTTACCGATGCGACAGGTGGAGGTGGTGGTACATCCGCAAAGCATTGTTCACTCCTTGGTGGAATTTATCGACGGATCGGTCTTGGCGCAGTTGAGTGTGACCGATATGTGTTTTCCGATTCAGTACGCGGTGACCTATCCCCAGCGTTGGCCGAGCGGGCTGCCGCCACTGGATTTGGCGAAATTGGGAACGTTGACTTTTGAGGCCCCTGACGAAAAGCGCTTCCCTGCCCTACGGTTGGCGCGCGAGGCAGGGGAGAAGGGGGGTACGTTACCGGGGGTTTTCAATGCGGCCAACGAGGTGGCGGTGGAGGCGTTTCTGGCTGAACGGATTCCCTTTCCAAGGATTTGGGGCATTGTCGAGGAGGTCATGCAAAAGCACTCCACCCACACCTCCCCTAGTTTGAATGAGATCGTGCAGGCGGATGATTGGGCGCGGATGACGGCAAAAGCGGAATTGGAGAAAAGAAAGTGAATTTTCTGACCGGACTACCTTGGGTCGAGATTGTGACGGTGGCGGGCACGATCGTATTGGCTCTTTTTCTGTTTGGGCTGACGGTGGCGGTGCATGAGTTCGGGCATTTCTGGGCGGCGCGGAAGGCCGGCCTTGTGGTCGAGCGTTTCGCCATCGGGTTTGGGCCGAAAATTTATGGAAAAGTAGCGGACGGAGTGGAGTGGCAGGTCAACCTTTTGCCGTTAGGGGGATTTGTGCAGTTGCCGCAAATGAGCCCAGCGGAGGAGTTGGAAGGCAAATCGACACAAGATTTTCGGGACCTGCCTCCAGCGAAGCCGAGTGCCAAAATATTCACGGCCTTGGCTGGGCCAGTGGCGAGCCTTGGCTTAGGGGTAGTGTGTGCGGTCGCGGTTTGGGTATTCGGTGTGCCGACGAACATGACGTATCGGACGACCACGATTGGCTGGGTAGAGCCGGGTACGCCGGCGGCTCGGGCGGGAATTCTCCCTGGGGATGTAATTTTGGCGATCGATCACCAGCGCCCCGATCGCTGGGCGGGCCGGCCGGGTGCAGTGGTCGAGAGTATTCTCCTCGGCACCGATCGCGAAATCCTTTTGGAGCTGGATCGGGATGGAAAAGAGATTGTGACGGCACGGTTATTGCCGGAGCGAGACTCGGAGATGGAAGGGTTGCGGAGGTTAGGGTTTGAAATGTATCCCGCGCAAACGGCTTGGGTGGATCAGGTGGTTTCGGGGGGTCCGGCCGAGCGTGGAGGCATACGAAAGGGGGACGCCATCATCCGTTTGGACGGAAAAAAAATCTGGAATCCGGCGGCGGTGAAGGCGGCGGTCGAGGAGGGGCGAGAGATTTTGCTTTTGGGAATTCGTCGTCCGTCGGGTGAGGAGGTGGAGCTGAAGATTCGGCCGGAGCAGGCGACCAATCGAAAAGACAAAATGATCGGGGTGGTTTGGAAAAGCGGGGACATTCAAGTGACCCATCCGACCCCGCAAGAGCAGGTGGGTTCGGCGGCCGGGTTGGTTTGGCGAACACTGCGGGCTTTAGTTACCCCCGCATCCAGCGTGGGGTTGCAGCATTTGAGTGGTCCTTTGGGAATCTTCGAGCGACTGGTCTCTTTGCTGCGCACCGATCCTCGGCTGGTGCTTTATTTCAGTGTGATTCTGAATGTGAATTTGGCGGTTTTGAATCTTCTACCGATTCCTGTCTTGGATGGGGGGCATATTGTCTTTTCCCTGATTGAGGCGTTGCGGAGGCGACAAATGGAGGCCAAGACGATCGTGCGGATTCAGACCTGTTTTGTCGTCTTGCTGGCGGGGTTCTTTTTGATGGTGACCTACCACGACTCGATGCGCTTAAAAAAGAGGATGGAGAAGCCGGCCGAAAGTGCTGAAATGCCTGTCTTCCAGAAACAAGGAAAATGAAAACCTACTGCCCGAGCCCTTATCATTACCGCCGGCGTCCCACGCGGGAGGTGACCGTGGGAAAAGTGGGGATTGGGGGAGCCAATCCGATTCGGGTGCAAAGCATGATCACGTGCGACACGATGGATACAGCGGCCTCGGTCAAGCAGACGCTGGATTTGGTGAAGGTGGGTTGTGAGATTGTCCGAATCACGGCACCGACGGTGAAAGACGCGGCCAATTTGGAAAAGATTAAGAGGGAGTTGGTGGCGGCGGGGTGTGAGGTGCCCATCGTGGCCGACATTCACTTTAAGCCGGATGCGGCGATGGAGGCGGCTCAGTGGGTGGAAAAGGTGCGAATCAATCCAGGGAACTTTGCCGACAAGAAAAAATTCGCCGTACGGGAATATACGGATGAGCAGTATGCGGAGGAGCTCACGCGGATTGAGGAGACCTTTGTTCCGCTGGTGAAGCTGTGTGCGCAAAGAAAGATTGCCATTCGCATTGGGACGAATCACGGCTCGTTGTCGGACCGAATCATGAATCGGTATGGAGATAGTCCGCACGGGATGGTGGAGAGTGCGCTGGAGTTTGCCCGAATCGCCCGGAAACAGAATTTCCACAACTTTCTGTTTTCGATGAAGTCCTCCAATCCCAAGGTGATGATTGAAGCGTACCGCCTCTTGACGGTGGCGTTGGAAAAAGAGGGGGCGGATTGGAACTATCCGCTTCATTTGGGGGTGACGGAGGCGGGGGATGGAGAGGACGGACGGATTAAAAGCGCGATTGGCATCGGATCCCTTTTATTGGATGGGCTGGGGGATACGATCCGAGTGAGTTTGACGGAGGATAGCGTGCATGAGATTCCCGTGGGGCGGGCTCTGGTGAAGTATTTGGAGGAGCGAGCGAGGGGCAGTTTTGAGGCGGAGAGTAAACTTTCCTACGATCCGTTTAGCTACAACAAGCGGGCCACGGCTCGGATGGTGATGGGCAGCGTGAAGGTGGGAGGGGAAGAGCCACCGAGAGTGATGGTGACGGCCAAGGTGGAGGAGGCTTTGCGGCCTCGTCTGGCGCAACTGGGGGATCTGGCGCCGGAACTGGTCCATGAGCAAAGTTTGGTGGTGGAGGTGGATCCGAGGAGTGACGCCGAAGTGCAAGCTTTAGAGAGCAGAAAGGAGCCGGTGCTGGTGGCGGTGAAGGATGGTTTGGATTTAAATCCTGTGTCGGCCACGCGGTATCTCGCCGCACGGATTCCGGCACGACACTCGATTCTGCTGAAGGACACCCTTCATCCCCAAGAGGCGGAGGGTGGATTGAGTGGTTTAATTCGGGCATCGGTTCATCTGGGGGCACTGCTTTGTGATGGGATTGGAGACGCGATTTTGGTGCGGGGGGAGCCGGCGCCGGGGGCATGCCTGAGGTTGGGCTTTAATATTTTGCAGGCGGCGGGGAATCGGATTTTCAAGACCGACTATGTGGCGTGTCCCTCGTGTGGGCGAACCTTGTTTGATCTGCAAAGCACCACGGCCAAGATCAAGGCGGCCACCCTTCACTTGAAGGGGGTAAAAATTGCGGTGATGGGTTGTATCGTGAACGGGCCGGGGGAGATGGCGGATGCGGATTTCGGCTACGTGGGTGGGGCGCCGGGCAAGATCAACCTGTATGTGGGGAAAACGCCGGTGAAGTTTAATATTCCCGAGGCGGAGGCGGTGGATCGGTTGAAGGATCTGATTCGGGAGCACGGCAAATGGGTGGATGCTCCGGCCGGCGGGGTTGCGGTGCCGGTCTAAGTTTTGAGCTGTCGCATTAAGGCGGCATAGGTTTTGGGGCGGCGATGGGAGAGGTCGTCCAAAAGGGAACGGGCGGTACGGCGGGAATCATCCAACCCTAACGTTTTCAGGACGGCTCGTTCAAATCTTTCTACGAGACGGTGGTGAGGATCCTTTTGGGCCAGCCATTGCAGGGCGGATTGTAGCAGAGTGTGAAGGGAGCCGAGGTCGGCATCGGGCTCAGCGAGTTGTTCGATGATTTGGGAGAAGTAGGTGGCGGCGAGGAGCCGGGGATAGGCTTGGCGCAGACCCGCATGAGTTTCGCGGAGGCGAGCTTCCTTCAGATGATGCAAGGTGGTGCGACGGGAAAGGTCCCAAGTGATGTCGCATTCATGGAAAAGGTCGAGGTGTCCCTTGAGGGGGCTGCCTGGTTTCGCCGCACCCCGAGCAAGGGCGCGAAGAACGCCGTGGTGGCGGGTCAGCCAGACGGTCAGCAGGCTGGTTTCGCCTTGGCGACGCACATGGAAAAGAATTCCCTCATCTTGCAGAGTTTGGCTCAAGGGGAATGAGAGTAGCAGAGGAGGATGGGGGGTCGAAAGTAGGGAAGAAGGGGGGGTGACTCAGGGGAGAAAAATGTGTAGAAAATCAAAATGGCAACGGCCAAAGAGACGACAGTTTTAAAGGAAGCGAGCATGACGGGAGTTTCCCTGCATAGCGGCGCGAAGGTTCGTTTGACCGTAAAACCTGCGGCGGCGGGTTCGGGATATCAGTTTCGGAGAATGGATTTGGCGGATCAGCCGACGATTCCGGCGTTTTTAGAGAAGGTGAAGCAGGTGGAGCGGGCGACAACCTTGGCCGAGGGCAGCGTGAAAGTGAGTACGGTGGAGCATTTGCTCTCGGCCTTGCGTGGACTGGAGATTGACAATGCCTTGATTGAATTGGATGCGAACGAACCACCGATTGGGGATGGCAGTGCGGCGCCCTTTCTGGAGATGTTGGCCCAAGCCGGGCGCAAGGAGTTGGAGGCGAATCGGGCCGTTTTTGAGATTCGGGAACCGGTCTATGTGACGACGCCGGATGGGGGTTACATGGCGGCACTGCCGCATGACGGATTTAAGGTTTCTTGTACGAATGCGAATCACACCCACCACCACACGCAGTTTTTGAGCTTAGAGATTGGGCCGGACAACTACGCGAAAGAGATTGGGCGGGCGCGAACGTTTGTGTTTTACGAGGAGGTGGAACCTTTGCTGGCGAAGGGATTGATCAAGGGCGGAAGTTTAGAAAATGCGATTGTCATTCGGGGGGAGTCGGTCATGAGCAAGGAGCCGCTACGGTATCCGGAGGAATTTGTCAGGCATAAAATCCTCGATATCATCGGTGATCTCGCCCTATTTCCAATCCCGATTCGGGGCCACATTTTGGCGGCCAAGACGAGCCACGGATTAAATCTTCTCTTCGCCAAGGCACTGTACAAAGCGTATCGGGCGTATCAGTCCTCTTTGATGCCGGTGGAAAATATTCCAGTGGGCGAGCGGGCGATGGATACGAACGATGTGATGAAGATTTTGCCTCACCGGTATCCGTTTCTGATGGTGGATCGGATTCTGCGGTTTGAGGGGGAGACGAAGGCGGTGGGGATTAAACTGGTCACGATTAATGAGCCCTACTTCCAGGGGCATTTCCCGGGGCATCCGATTATGCCGGGGGTGATGCAGATTGAGGCGATGGCGCAGGTGGCCAGTATTTTGCTGCTCCGGAACACGGAAAATGCGGGCAAGCTGGGTTATTTTATGAGTGTGGATAAGGCGAAGTTTCGCAAACCGGTGATGCCGGGGGATTTGATCACGATGCAGGTGGAGTTAACCAAATCGCGGGGCAAGATCGGAAAAGCGGAGGGGCAATGTTTGGTGAATGGGGAGGTGGTTTCGGAGGCGGAGTTGATGTTTGCCATCATTGATCGGTAGAAAGGGGGCAGAGTGGCCGTTCATTCGACAGCCGTGGTGCACTCCAGCGTGGAGGTGGGTGCTGGGGTTGAGATTGGGCCGTACTGTGTGGTGGGGGAGGGGGTGGAGTTGGGGGAGGGCTGTGTGTTACGGCACCATGTGAATTTGGAGGGGCCGAGTCGGTTTGGAAAAAAGAATGTGTTTCATCCTTTTTGTTCGATTGGGGGGAGGACACAGGATTTGAAGTATCGAGGGGAGCCGACTTACTTGGAGGTGGGGGATGAGAATGATTTTCGGGAGTTTGTCACCGTGAATCGTGGGACGGGGCCGAAGGAGAAGACGGTGATTGGAAGTCGGAACCATTTTTTGGCCTATGTGCACATCGCGCACAACTGCGTGGTCGGGAACGATTGTATTTTTTCGAATAACGGAACGTTGGCGGGACATGTGGTCGTGGGGGATTTTGCCGTGGTGGGTGGGTTATCCGCCGTGCATCAATTTTGTCGGATCGGGCGGCATGCGATGATCGGGGGGTGCACCAAGGTGGTGCAGGACGTGTTGCCTTATATGATCGCGGATGGGAATCCGGCGGTGACGCGGGCAGTGAACCTGACTGGGCTTCAGAGGAAAAACTTTTCGGAGGATTCGATCCGGGGATTGAAGGATGCGCTCAAGGTGCTGCTCAATCCGAAGTATAACTTGTCGCAGGCGCGGGAGTATTTGAGCGAGAAGGGTGCTTCAACGGCTGAGGTAAAAGAGTTGATTGAGTTTTTGCAAACTTCCGAGCGGGGGGTGGTGTTGCGCTAAAATCGACCTACGACCCCAAATCTGAAAAAGCGGGTCGTAAAGCATTCATTATGAACGACTTATTCGACCTACGACCCCAAGCAAGTTGTTGTGGGAGAGGGGGTTAGGGAGGGGTTTTTTGGGGTTTGTTGGGGGGAGGGTTAAAGGAGTTTGCGGAGTTGGGCGAGGGTGCGGGTGTTGATGACGTCCTGTGGACGAAGCCAACCTTTGCGGGCGAGGGTGACCCCGAAATCGAGGAAGCGGAGGTGAGATGTTTTATGGGCGTCGGGGTTGATGCAGCAGAGGACGCCCAAGTCCCGAGCTTTGTGCCACCAGCGCCAGTCGAGATCAAGCCGCCACGGATTAGCATTCAGTTCAATCCACGTTCCGTTGGCCGCGGCCGCGTGAAGAATCTTTGGAATGTTGAGAGGATAGGCCTCCCGCTCGAGAAGAAGCCTGCCGGTGGGGTGCCCGAGGCAGGTGACATGCTCACATTCGATGGCACGGATGATGCGATCGGTCATCTCCTTTTCATCCGAGGTAAATCCGGAGTGGACCGAGGCGACCACGTAATCCAGTTCTTGAAGGAGCGAATCGGGAAAATCGAGTTTTCCGCCTTTGAGAATATCGCACTCCGTTCCAGAAAGGAGAGTACACTTAGGTTTCTTCGAGTTGAGGACTTCGATCTCTTCGATCTGTTTTTCCAGGCGTTTGGCGTCCAAGCCGTTGGCTTGGAAAGAGGATTTGGAGTGATCGGCAATGCCCAGCCACTCGAGCCCCAGTTCGGCGGCGGCTTGCGCCATGGCGGCGAGAGTATCCTGCCCGTCGCTGGCCAAAGTGTGATTGTGGAGGCATCCGCGGATCTGATCGCGCGTCAGGAGATCCGGCAGCTCATTTTTTTCCGCGGCGGCGACTTCCCCGCTATCTTCGCGAAGTTCGGGGGGGATGAAGGAAAGACCCAGCGCCTGGTGAAGATCTTTTTCGTCTTTGAGTTTGAGGGGAGTTTTCGATTTTCCTTTGAGCAGACCCCATTCGCTGAGGTGGAGGCCTTGGTCGATGGCGCGCTGGCGAAGCGCAATATTGTGCTCCTTTGAGCCAGTAAAGTGGGCGAGGGCCGTCGGCCAGGCTTCGGGGGGAACGACGCGGAGATCGCAGGGGATGCCTCCCGTGAGAATGACACTGGATTTGGTTTCGCCGTGGGCGACAACTTTTTCCACGTTGGGCGCGGAAACAAAGACCTTCATGACTTCCTTGGGTTGATTGGAGGAGGCGATCAGATCGAGATCTTTCACGATCTCTTTGCCGCGGCGAAGACTTCCGGCGATTTCGGCTTGGTGAACGGCTGGGCAAGCGCGGAGGTGAGTCAAAAGAGATTGGGCCGCGGGCAGGGCTGTGCCGAGGCGGTGAAGTTTGCGGTAGGTGGCGCGGCGTTGAATGGAATCGAGCAGGTTGGTGGCGGTTTTTTCGCCGAAGCCGTCGAGAGCGGCGAGGCGGCCGTCTTGGCAGGCCTGGGTCAGGGCTTCGAGGGATTCAATTTTTAACTTATCGCGCAGGGCGCGGAGTTTTTTCGGCCCAAGGCCGGGGAGGTCGAGCAGGGGGAGAAGGCCGGAGGGGATGGAGGCACGAAGTTCGTCGAGGTAGGGCAATTTTCCGGTGGTGACTAAGGTAGTGATCTTTTCGCGGAGGGCGTCGCCGATCCCAGGTAGTTCGCCCAAGCGATTTGTGCGGACCAGCTCGGCCAAATCGGTGGGGGAGGTTTCCAAAGTGCGGGCGGCGTTCTGATACGCCCGGCATTTGAATGGATTTTCTCCGTTGAGCTCAAGAATCGTGCCGATTTCTCTGAGGGAGGCGGCGACTTGATCCTTGGTCATCCAATGAAGTTATCCACAAATCGGCTGTGCGGGCAGGGGAAATGGTTGGTTGCGATTGATTGAAAAGGGGAAGCAGGGGATGCTTTGGCACGAACCGATGAGTGTGGCTTATAACGACTATGTTTTGACGACCAGTTTGGAGCAGGGGTGGATCAAGCCTGAGCAGGCGGATCAGGTGCGAGTGGTAATGGCGGCGAATCCAAGAGTGGCGGCACTGGATCTCATGGAAGAGCAGCAGCTTTTGCCGACGGAACATGTGGAGATGTTGCGAGGGTTGATTGAGCAAGCGGGCGGGGCGGCGTCGGAGCAGGATAGTAGCGTGGTCAGAGCCTATTTGGAGCGGGCGGTCGAGATGGGGGCGAGCGATTTGCATTTGGGACCAGACGCGCCGGCACTCGTTCGAATTCATGGGCAGCTTTCGCCTTTAGAGGGGCCAGGGGCGAGGCACTTGAGCAAAGAGGAGACGGAGCAGTTGAGCCGATCTTTTCTGATGCCCAAGCAGGTTGCACGGGTGGAGGAGCACGGTTCCTTTGATTTTTGTTACGACGCGGAGGGGCTGGCCAGGTTTCGAACGAGTGTGGTCCGACAGAGGCGAGGTTGGGAATCGGTCTTTCGGGTCATCTCTAACAAAATTCGATCGATGGATGAGTTGGCTTTGCCGCCCGTTTTGAAAACTTTGACGCGGTATCACAACGGGTTGGTTTTGGTGACGGGAGCGGTGGGGAGTGGAAAGTCGACGACCTTGGCTTCGATGGTGGATCACATCAATCGGGAGAGAAAGGACCACATCATTACGCTGGAAGATCCGATTGAGTACGTTTTCAATCCAGCGGGTTGCCAGGTTTCCCAGCGGGAGATCGGGGCGAACTCGGCCAGTTTTTCGAGTGCCTTGCGGGCGGCGTTGCGGGAAGACCCGGATGTGATCATGGTGGGGGAGATGCGGGACTTGGAGACGATTTCGTTGGCGATCAGTGCGTCGGAGACGGGGCACTTGGTGCTGGGCACCTTACATACAAGTACGGCGGCGCGGACGTTGGATCGTCTACTGGACGTTTTTCCGATTGAGCAGCAGTCCCAGATCCGGACGATGGTGAGTGAATCGTTGCGGGGAATTGTCTGTCAGCAGCTGATTCCGAGAAAGGATGGGAACGGGCGGCTTTTGGCGCTGGAGGTGCTGGTGAATAATCCGGCGGTGGGAAATTTGATTCGGGAGGCGAAGACGTTCATGTTGCCCGGGGTCATGCAGACCGGAAAAAAGCTAGGAATGAAGCTGATGGATGACAGCTTGCAGGAGTTGCTGGACAAGGGATTGATCACGGGGGAAGAGGCGTATCGGCGGGCGGAAAATAAAAAGGCTTTTGCCACGGCCTTGGCGGGGGAGTTGCGGTGAGACATCCGATCGACGAGCTGTTTTCGATTCTGGTGGAGAAGGGGGGGAGCGATCTGCACTTGTTAGAGGGGCAACCCGCCAAGATTCGGCGGCACGGGGAAGTTTCGAAAATTCAGGAAGCGCCGCTGACGCGGGAGATGATCGTGAATTACCTGCAACCGATCTGTTCCCCACCCGCCTGGAAAAAGTTTGTTGAGGTGGGGGATTTGGATTTCGCGTATGAGATGGATGAGAACAACCGTTTTCGGTGCAATTTCTACAAGCAGCTGCACGGGTATGGGGCGGTGTTTCGTATTATTCCGACCAAAATCAAGACCCTGAAAGAGTTGGGGGTTCCGCCGGTGATCGAAAGTTTCGGAAATTACAAATCGGGTTTGGTCTTGGTGACGGGGCCGACGGGTTCGGGTAAATCGACCACGTTGGCGGCGGTGGTGGACTCGATTAACACGAATCATTCGCGACATATTGTGACGATTGAGGAGCCGATCGAGTTCGTGCATCCGAACAAGAAGTCGGTCATCACGCAGAGAGAGGTGCCGAATGAGACCCCGAGTTTCGCGGCGGGGTTGAAGGCGGCGTTGCGGGAAGATGCGGATGTGGTGCTGGTGGGGGAGATGCGGGATCTGGAAACGATTGCGCTGGCCCTGACGGCGGCCGAGACGGGGCTATTAGTTTTTGGGACTTTGCATACCAACAATGCGAGGAAGACAGTGGATCGAATTATCGACGCTTTCCCGAGTAACCAGCAGGAGCAGATTCGGACGATGTTGGCGAACTCGTTGCGGGCGGTGTGTGCGCAGTTATTGCTGAAGAGATCGGACGGAGGGGGGCGATTGGCGGTGAATGAAATCTTGGTAGGGAACAATGCGGTGGCTTCGATTATCCGCGAGGGGGCGACGATGAAGTTGAACGACGTGCTGAAGACAGGAAAAGCGGAGGGGATGCAGTTGATGGATGATGCGATCGATGGGCATTTGAAAGCGGGCAGGATTTCGACGATGGAAGCGTACATGAAAGCGATTGATAAGCTGCGGTTCCAAGAGCTTCTGCCGAAGGATGCGGGAATTGGATGAGCTGTGAGGGGAGTGTCCCGACGGCTTTGCGTCGGGCGACAGAGCAGTGTCGCGCGGGTCGGGAGCTGAACGCGCAAGAAGTGGCGGATTTGGTGGTGGTTTTGGCGGGGGGAGAGGCATCGGACGAGGAGAAGGCGGAATTTCTAACGGCTTGGTCGGCCAAAGGGGAGACGGGGGGAGAGTTGGCAAGTTTCGCGAGGGCATTTTTGGTCAGGGCAAAGGCGGCGGGCGTGACGGGCAAGTGGGGTGGAAAGGGATTGGCCGATTGTTGTGGGACAGGGGGAGGGGGAAGGCCGATCGTGAATATTTCGACAGCGGCGGGAATGGTGGCGGGGGCGGCGGGGTTGCCGGTGGCCAAGCATGGGAACAAGGGGATTACGCGACCGAGCGGCAGTGCGGACGCGTTGACGGCTTTGGGAGTTCGGGGGGCGAGGGATGCGGGGGAGTTGGCGAGCTGCCTTGGGGAGGTGGGATGTGCTTTTTTGTACGCCCCAGATTTTCACCCGGCATTTGCGGGGGTGGCGGGGGCGAGAAAGATTGTATCGGCGCAGGGCAAGCGAACGGCTTTTCATCTGCTAGGGCCGTTGGTCAATCCGACCCGGCCTGAGGTGCGCATGGTGGGGGTATTTCGGGAGGAGGATATGGGCAAGTTAGCCGAGGCGATGGATGGCTTGGGGGTGGAGTCGTATGGAATTCTTTAGGGGGAAGATGAGACGGGGGCGCCGCTGGGGGAGCTGTCGCCACTGGGGCGTAATCGGTTGATGGGGAAAAGGGGTGGGGAAAAATTTGATCTTTTGGAGGAGTCGGCCAAGGGCGAGTGGGGATTTTCTGGGGATTTGGAAGCACCGAAATCGGAGGAGAGTGCGGCTAAGATTCGGGCTGTTTTGGCGGGGGACGGGGCTCGGGCGGTGCGGGGGGCGGTGATTTGGAATGCGGGGGCGCTGCTTTGGCTGGGCGGGATGGCTACGGATTGGGAAGAGGGAAGAAAGTTGGCTGAGGGGACAATCTCCAAGGGAGCGGCGCGGGCTCTGTTAGAAAGATGGAGGACGTGGAGTCGGGGATGAATCGTTTGGGTGGGGTAAGGGGGTGATTTCGTTTTGGGTGGGTCACCATGGAGCGACTTTTTGATTAGTAAATTTGCAAATATACGAATCTTCTTTTCTTAGTCTTGGAGAAAGGGGTTGGAAGATTTTTCGCGGCCGACGGTGGTGGTGGGGCCGTGGCCGGGGTAGACGATGGTTTGCGGAGGAAGGGGTAGAATCTTTTTCTGGATTCCGGTGATCAGGATTTCTCGGCTGCCCCCGGGGAGATCCCAGCGACCGACTCCATCGGCAAAGAGGACGTCTCCGCCAAAAAGCTGTTTCGATTGGGGAAGGTAGAGGCAGAGGCTGCCGGGGCAGTGGCCGGGGACGTGGAGGAGTTGGGAATCAGGCCAAGAGGCGGGGGGTGGGGTGGAGTCGGTTAGGAGCTGGGTGGCTTGGACAGGGCGGAGGCGTTGGGGCAGGCCGAAAGCGAGCATCGAGTCGGGTTGAAGGCAGAGGGGAGCGGTATCGGGATGGTAATAAACAGGGCAGCTGGCCCAATCGGCGAGGTCGGCGGCGTCCCAGATATGATCCCAGTGGCCGTGGGTGAGAAAGAGGGAGTGAGGCTTGAGTTTTTTTGTTTTAAGGAAGTCGAGAAAGCCTTCGGGGGCGTCGATGGCGAGGAGATGGCCATTGAGGTCGACCAGGTAGGCGTTGGTCGAGGCGAGGCCACCGCAAAAGGTTAGGGGTTGGGTCATGGAGATTGTTTGGCAAGGTAAGATAGGTCAGCTATCCAGTTGATGGCGAGCCTGATAGAGTAAATTTAATATTTACACCTACGACCCCAAATTTGACAAAGCGCCCCACAAAGCATTGATTAGCAACGACTTATTCGACCTACGACCCCAAGCAAGTTGTTGTGGGAGAGGGGTTTACGGGGTGAATTTTCGGTGTTTTTTTTTCGACCTTTTGAGGGATTGGTCTCGCTTTCTCGGGTTGCAAATTGGTATTTGGCTCAGCTGTTCGGCGGGTCGGGGCTTGGAGCTGGGTACGGTGGAGAGCTAGAGTGATCCAAATGAAACTTTGGCGATGGGTAGGAGTGGTGAGTTTGGCTGCGCTAGGGGTATGGGCGGAGGAGACACCCAAGGAGGAAAAAAAGGAGGAGGTGAAGCTGGATGCTTCGGAGCAGGTGAAGTTGGGTCGGGGGATGGCGTTTCAGGGGTTTGCGGCGGAGCAGCAGGAGGCGTGGGGGCCAGCGAAGGATTTGTACTCGGCCGCACTGGTGAAGGCACCGGAGATTCCGTGGATTTGGTTGCGAAGGGGATTTTGTGAAATCAAGTTGAAGGATGAGACGGCGGCGCAGCAGGATTTCGCCAAAGCGGTTTCTTTGGGGATTTCGAAAGAGAAGTCGGATGCGGTCAATGATCTGCAGTTTCTGATCACGCTGCGGTCGAAGGCCGGGCCGTTGGCGGAGTTTCGGGATGCAAAGGCCACGGTGGTGCTCGCCCGAAAGTTGGTGGAGCTGGATCGGACGACCGACTTCGTTTTGCTGGAGGCGGCCTGTTTGGCGGAGTCGGAGCAGTATTTGCGAGCGCAGGAGCTTTTGTTGGGGCGGATGAAGGAGGTGGAGGATGCGGAGGAGAAGGGGAAGTTGCAGGCGGCGGTGGAGATGTTTCGGACCCAGTCGAAATTTGGGCCGGCGCTGGAGGGTTTGGAGTTAGAGAAAGAAGGAAAGTATGAGGAGGCGATGGATCGGTACACGGTGGTGCTGGATCAGGCGCCCGAGACGGCGTGGGTGTTGGTGAGGCGCGCGTACTGTTTGGCTAAGACGGGGGATCCTTCGGGGGCAAAGGCGGATTTACGCCGATCGATGCGGTTACTGCCCGAGACGGCGACGGATCGGATTACGGTGGCGTGGGCGAAGGCGAACTGTCCTTACCTTGAGTTTCGGGATGGGGCGGGCGCGGTCAGTTTGGCCAAGCGGGCGATTCAGGATGAGCCGTTGGTTCAGACCTATTCGATTTTGGCCTCGGGGTACGCCGAGATGGGGGATTTTCGAAAAGCGCAGGAGACGGTAATGTTGGCCTTGAGCAAAAGCACGGCGGAATCGGAAAAGAAGGAGTTAAAGAAAAAGTTAGAGCTATTTCGGGAGAAGAGGCCGGAGATGGATGAGTGGGCTCCGAGGGCAACCGCGCGGGAGCCTCGTTCGTAAGGGTTTGGTTGCGGAGCAAAGTTCGTTTAGACAGGGAGGATGTGGAAATCATGGACCAACCGAATTTTGGGGATGGGGCTCCTGATTTTTGGAGTCTCGTGTGGGGAAAAAAGTAAAGTGGCCAGCGATTTGATCGATCGGGAGCTTTTCTTTGGCAATCCGGCTTTGGCCAGTCCGCAGCTTTCGCCGGATGGGGAGTGGGTGGCTTTTCTGAAGGAGAGGGAGGGGATTTTAAATTTGCACTTGGTGAAGTGGGGAGAGGGATTGGAGCGGGCACGGGCGTTGACGGCGGAGAAGAGTCGCCCACCGGCGGGGTTTAGTTGGACGCGGGATTCGCGCTACCTGCTGGTGGCGCAGGATTCGGGTGGGGATGAGAATTACCGATTACGGCGATTGGATTTAAGGGAGCCGGCGGAGGCGGCCACGGGTTTGCCGGTCGCGCAGGAGTTGCCGATTCGGAAGGGAGCGAGGGCGATGGTGATGGCGTTGCCGAAGGGCAAGCCGAATGAGGCGCTGCTGCAGGTGAATGAGCGGGATGAGAAGTACTTTGATGTGGAGAGGTTGGATATTGAGAAGATGGTCAGAACGCCGGTGTGGGAGAATCGGGAGGGTTGTGCGGACATCGTGGCGGATCTGGATGGGGTGGTGCGGCTGGCGACACGGATGACGAAGGATGGGGGGACGGAGTTGATGCGGGTGGAGGGGAAGAAGTTGTCCAAGCCGATTTTGAAGGTGAGTTGGCAGGAAGCGATGGGGGGTTTTACGTTTCGCCGGGGCGGCAAGACGGTCTATTTGGAGACGAATGTGGGGGAGGGGGATTTGTCGTATCTGGCGGAGATCGACCCGAAAAGCGGGGCGTTGACGAAGCTGGAGTCGGACCCGTTGGGGCGGGTGGATTTATCGAGAGCGGCTTTTTCGGAGGAGACGGATGAGCTGGTGGGGACGATGTACTTCGATGATCGGAAGAGGAATTACTGGAAGGATCAAGGATTTGAGGAGGATTTTCTTTTTTTGCGAAAGAGGTTTGCCAATCAGGAGGTGGGGTTGGCGGATATGTCGGGGAATGATGGCAGGTGGTTGATCTTAATTTCAGGGGATACGGATCCGGGGACTTACTATTTATTTGATCGGGCGAGTCGGGAGGTTGGGCTGTTTGGGTCGTTGCGGCCTGATCTGCCGAAGGAGAAGTTGGCTCCGATGATGCCGGTGCGGTATGCGTCGTCGGATGGGCTGGAGATTCCGGGGTACTTGACTTTGCCGTACGGAAAAGAAGCAAAGAATTTGCCGCTGCTGGTGATGCCGCATGGGGGGCCGTGGGCGAGGGATTACTGGGGGTTTAACGGGACGGCGCAGTTTTTTGCCAACCGCGGGCTAGCGGTATTGCAGCCGAACTTTCGGCAATCGACGGGGTATGGGAAAAAGTTTTACGCGGCGGGGCGGCATGAGTGGGGGGACAAGATGCAGGATGATTTGACGTGGGGGGTGAAGGATTTGGTGAAGAAGGGGATCGTGGATGGCAAGAGAGTGGCGATTTATGGGGGGAGTTACGGGGGGTACGCGGCGTTGGCGGGGTTGGCCTTTACGCCGGAGGTGTACGCGGCAGGGGCATCGTTTGTGGGACCTTCGAACCTGTTTACTTTGTTGAATTCGATCCCGCCGTATTGGGAGTCGGTCCGGCGGCAGTTTGATTATTTTGTGGGGGATCCGAAGGATGCGGCGGATGAGGAGCGGATGCGGCGGCAATCGCCCCTGTTTTCGGTGGAGAAGATGAGGGCGCCGTTGATGGTGGTTCAGGGGGCGAACGACCCGAGGGTGAAGCAGGCGGAATCGGATCAGATTGTGGAGGCGTATCGGAAGAGGGGGCAGGCGGTGGAGTATTTGGTGGCGGCGGATGAGGGGCACGGGTTTGCCAGGCCGGACAATCGTTTGGCGGCGATGTTGGCTTTGGAGAGATTTTTGCATCGGCACGTGGGCAGCGAATTGCAGAAAGGGGCACCGAAGTGGATGGAGGAGAAGTTGGAGAAGTTGACGAAGGGGGGGGCGATTTCGGTCGAGGGGATACTAAAAAGTAAAACCGAATAAGGAGGCGCGGGCGGTGAATAAGTTTTGGGTCAGATTTCGGTGGGGAGGCGGGAGTTGCTAAAAAGTTGTTCACAAGCAAATGTGATTTCTGGCGATATTCCATTGCCCCATGGTGGGGATTGATTATTTTTAATTTAGTTCATTGAAAGAACAGAGTCTGATGGGGGAGGCGAAAGTTTACTCCCATTTGAAGGCTCTCAGGATAGCTCCAGGTAACTGGAGAATGGTCGAGGAGGCTTGACTGCCTCGGCCCCCAGGTTGGATCACAAGTCCAGCAGGGGCATGTCTCACCAAATCCCGCGGCTGGGGTCGCACCCAGAAAAACATCGGCAGAGTTGGAGTGAAAGCGAAAGCGATGACGGTGTCCGTAGAATGCGAATTAGGGGTTTGCGAGGTTGGCAGCGATAACTAAAGAAGCCGCATGCTAGCCAAGTCACGTTGGGGGGACGGTTTCGGTTCCCTTGGCGGACACAGTCGCTCCAAGAAAAGGGCGATGGTTGCTACTGTGAGAAGGTCAGGTGTTCGTGGTTGGTCTGGGTTGGGGGTCGTAAGATCCTTGGTCTTAAGGTTTCCTCTATGCAGGGGAAATGCGAAAGGGGCTGATGACGAATAAACGGAGGTGGGAGATCAGGCCGGCAGGCGTGGTCAACAGCCCAGCTCCGAGTTCGGGGGGCGGACCCGAGAGGGACGTCGCCCGGCTACGAGGAAAAAGCAACCTGAGAGGTAAGAAGCTAGACCCGTGGCAGGGGGCCAACGCGGCGCCAAAAGCGCTGGCTGTCCCTCTGACTCAAGGTGGTGACCCGCAAAACAACCCGTCACTGGGTAATTCTCGTGGGTGGGTCAACACCGTGTGTGGCGCGCCCGTACCGGCAGGTACGGACCGAACCAGGCAAAGAGGCTTCACTCAATAGATCGCGATCAGGGATGGTCGCGGCGGCCCTGCTATGAGGCCGAAACTTCTCCTGCGCCGTGAAGCGTGGGCGGTGAATAGCGTCGGGGAACTGGCAGCCGAAGGAAAAAGCAGGATGAATCGAGAGATTGGTCCAGGCGCCAAATAGCCAGTCACTGGGAAAGAGAGCGTGGCGAACTCCCACACCCGTATGAACCCTTGGAGGCAAAACCTCCAAGGGTTCTTTTTTTTTGGTCGCCCGAGGGGTGCAAAAGAGGGGATGGTTTGGAATAGGCGTTGACCGCGTGCGGAAAAGTTGGTTTACTTTTCAGTTCATCAAATTGGAGGTCAATCGTGGCTAAGAGGTTAGGAATCAAAGCGAAAGTTCGAGCCGAGATCGGTGGGCGCAGGCCTAACCGGATTCGGGCGAGTGGTCGTGTCCCGGCGATTCTGTACGGGGCAGGAACTTCGCAGGCGTTGGAATTAAATGGTCGTGAAATCGCGGAGGCTTTGCACGGGGCGAGTTCAGAAAGTGTTTTGATTGATCTGACCTTGGAGGCGGAGGGCGGCACGACGACGAAGCGGATGGCATTGATTCGGGAGGTTCAGCACGATCCGTTGCGGGATACGATTGAGCATGTGGATTTTCATGCGATTGAGGAGAACAAGAAGTTGCGGGTGGAGGTGCCGGTGCATGAGGTGGGGGAGGCGGTGGGGGTGAGGACCGGTGGGGGAATTTTGGATCACAATTTGCGGACCTTACGGGTGGAGTGTTTGCCGAAGGATCTGCCCGAGCGAATCGACGTGGATGTTTCCAATTTGGAAGTGGGGCAAGCGGTTCATGTGGGTGAGGTGAAGTTGCCGGAGGGAGTGACCGTTTTAAATACGAAGGAGTTGCCGGTGTTTATGGTCTTGTTGCCGAAGGTGGAAGAGGCGCCGACCCCAGAGGGAGCGGCGGCCGCGGCGGCGGAGCCGGAGGTCATTCGCCAGAAGAAGGAGGGTGAGGAGGCAGGGGCAGCGGCGGAGAAGGGTGATAAGAAAGAGCCGGCGAAGGCGGAAGCCAAGGAGGGGGCCAAGAAGGAACCGGCGAAGAAGTAACCGCGGGCAGGAGGCACGATGGAGATCGGCTTGGTCGCCGGGTTGGGGAATGAGGGTCAACCTTACGAGGGAACCCGCCACAATTTCGGTTTCGAGGTGGTGGATCGGATCGCAGCCACTCACCAGCTTCGTTGGGAAAAGTGTCGCTATGCCGAAGGGTGGGCGGCGCGAACCCCCGAGAATCTGATCCTGCTGAAGCCATCCACGATGATGAATGCATCGGGGGAGGCGATTCGGGCGGCGCTCGCATGGTGGAAGGTGTCCCAAGAAAATTTTATGGTAATCATGGATGATGTGGATCTACCGCTGGGAAAACTTCGCTTACGAGCGGAGGGTTCGAGTGGGGGTCATCGCGGATTGGATTCGATTGAGACCCTGTTGGGGACCAAAGCCTATCCGCGGTTGCGGGGCGGGGTGGGGCGGCCCGCCGAGTCGGTGGCGACGGCGGAGCATGTGTTAGAAAAATTTACATCGGACGAGCGGCCCGTGGTCGATCGAATGGTGGAGGCGGCCGTGGAGGCCGTGGAGATCTGGAGGCAGAAGGGCTGGGAGGCCGCTTTGCCTTTGGGAAACCGGAAAGTGGAGGCATGAAGACATACGACTTGTTGGTGGTTTTGGATTTAGCGGGCAAAGAGGAATCTTTGCCGGAGGTGTTGGCGCAAGTGGAGGGTGAGGTGAAAGCGGTGGGTGGGAAAGTCACGCGGACCCAGAAAATGGAGCGCCGAAAATTTGAGTACGTGGCGGGAGCGCTCGAGTCTGGATTTTATGCCAACTTGACCTGCGAGTTGCCTCCGGAATCGATCGTGAAGTTGCGGGGCAAATTGGCGTTATCGGCGCCGGTGTATCGCTATGTCTTGGTCAGCGTGTCGGAGGAGGAGTTGCGCAAGAAGAGCGAGCAGGTGACGGCGGACGCGACGGCGTAAGGATTGGGTTATGGCCAGTTTGAATAAAGTCTTTTTGATGGGGAATTTGACGCGGGATCCGGAGGTGCGTCATACGCCGAAGGGGACGGCGGTGGGGGATTTGGCGATGGCGATCAACATGAGTTACAAGGCGCAGGATGGAACGGAGAAGGAGGAGGTGTGTTACGTGGATGTGGTGGTGTGGGGGAGGCAGGCGGAAACGTGTCGCGATTATTTGAGCAAAGGGGCGCCGGTGTTTGTCGAGGGGCGTTTGCAGTTGGACCAGTGGGAGGGGCCGGAGGGGGAGAAAAAAAGCCGGATGCGGGTGCGAGCGGATCGGGTGCAATTTTTGTCGAGGGGTGGTGGCGCGGGCGGTGGGGCGGGGCGGGGTCCGAAGGGGTCGGGGGCGGGAGCTGGGGGTGAGGGGGAGGGTGGGGGCAAGGGATCGGCGCCGGCGCGGGAAATTCCGGAAGATGATGTTCCTTTCTAAGAAAACCAAGACAGAGG
>CAMCFB010000022.1 GCA_945874125.1 Verrucomicrobia subdivision 6 bacterium
AATTTCGATTTTTCCCCCAATCCATGGATTCCAAGAGCAAAGATCGTTGGAAACATGACCGACATGAAGAAGAAGCTCAGAAAGAGAGCTCCTAACGAAAGCCATCCCAACTTCAGCACAATGCCCGCCATCATGACTACATTCGCCAATGCGTAGATCCCCATCACCCGATGAGCCGCCACCCTCGACAAAATCCATGCGCCCGTCGCCCGACCCAAAAGAAAAAGAGTGAATCCAAAATAAGCCAACAGCTTGGTTGCACCCTGCTCGCTCACATACCAGTTCCCATCTCTCTCAGTCACCCCCGCACTGCCCCCCAACCAAAAGTTGTTTTTCCATCCTTCCCCCACCGCCGGAATTTCAGAAACCACATAGTTGATGAAAAAGGCGAAAATTCCCGCTTGGGCCGCCACGTAGAAAAACTGCGCCACCACCGCCATGACAAAGTGAGGATGGGACCAGATCGATTTCGAGGTTCTAGGATTCGAATCGGTCAGATGATACTCATCCGGTGTCTGGATTTCCGGCAGCCGAACAAATAAAAAGATAACGGCCAGCAGAAGCACCCCACCCGCAATCCCTGCATACGGAATCCAGAGCTGTTGGTGAGCCGCCTCCGCCCCTTCTGAAGAATAGAAAAACATCCCTCCCACGATGGGGCCCAAAATCCAACCCACTCCGTTAAAGCTCTGGGCAATATTGATCCGAACTGCCGCAAACTGGGGCGCTCCCAATACGGTCGTGTAAGGATTCGCAATCGTTTCTAAGAAGGTCAACCCCATCGAGATCACACAAACCCCAAGCAAAAAGGCCCAGAAGGTGGAAATCTGGGTCGCGGGAATAAACCAGAGACATCCCGCCGCCACCCCAAAAAGACCCGCCAAAATACCACCCTTGTAGCCCAACTTCCTCGCCAACCAACCTGCAGGCAAAGCCATGAGAAAATATCCAAGATAGTGCGCGAACTGAACCCAAGCGGACTGGGCTTTCGTTAAATGGAGGAAATCCTGAAAATGCTTGTCCATTACATCGATCATCCCGTTGCAAAGCGCCCAAAGAAAAAAGAGCGAACTAATTAAAGCAAAGATCCCCAGATGGTTTCTTCCATCCGAAGTTTGGAACAGGGACCGATTCGCCATGAAAGATCTTATTTTTACCCACCTCCTTTGGCCATTTGATTCTCGAGATCATTCGGCGGCGAATGACTTGCCTAATACCCATATAACCATATGCTAACCCATATTAAAACCACGATTGAGCTTCCCGCCCCGCTTCTGCTGGCCGCCAAGGCGGTCGCGGTGAAGCGAAGAACCACCCTGAAAGCCATTTTGGAACACGCCCTACGAAGGGAAATCACCTTTCAAGAAACCCCCGCTCCTCGGGACATCTTTGAGATCAACCAGTACGATTTTCCTGTTTTAAAAAGACGTAAAGCCCCCCAAGTAACCAGTGCCATGATTTATCGAAAGATGGAGGAAGAGGATCTTTGATCCGTACGGGTGCACCTGTTGGACGCCAACCTATTAATCGCCTTGGGGGACTCTCAACACGTTCATCATCGACGAGCCCAAAGTTGGTTCCACTCACAAAGGGGGCGGGCTTGGGCTACCTGCCCTCTCACCCAGAATGCCTTTCTCCGAATTCTAGGTTCTCCGGGATATCCCGGCAAAATTGGGGATCCCGCCTCCCTGCGAACCTTGCTTCAACGCATCTGCGCCACTCCCGGTCACCAATTTTGGGCGGATGATGTCTCTCTCCTCGATGCTGAAATATTTCCCAGCCTGCCCCCTTCTAAATATCTTACGGATATTTATCTGCTGGCCTTGGCGACCAAGCACCAAGCCCAACTCGCCTCCCTCGACCAGCGAATCGATCCACGCCTTGTCCACCGAGGTCGCCAAGCTTACCTGATCATCCCCTAATTCGGCGGGAATCATTCATGAGTCTTTGGGAAATTTCTCATCAACTCCTACCTCGCCCGCCGACCAATTACTCCTATTTTTAGCTTATGCGCATTTCCAATCATAAAATTAAAGTCGGCCTCCGCCCCACCATCGATGGTCGTCTCGGGGGCGTTCGTGAATCCCTCGAAAATCAGACCCTCTCTCTCGCCAAAACCGCCGCCAAATTAATATCCTCCTCCCTCCGCCACCGGGATGGCTCAACCCTAGAATGCATCATTCCCGACAAGTGCATCGGGGGTGCCGCCGAATCTTCCGAGACCGACTCCCTCTTTGCCCGCGAAAATGTCGGCCTCACCCTCACCGTCACCCCCTGCTGGTGTTACGGCTCCGAAACGATGGACATGGATCCGCTCCGTCCAAAAGCAGTCTGGGGCTTTAACGGAACGGAACGCCCAGGCGCCGTCTATCTTGCCGCCGTTCTCGCAGGACATGCCCAAAAGGGCCTTCCCGCTTTTGGCATCTACGGCCGCGATGTCCAGGAAGCCGGTGATCTAAAAATCCCCGCCGACGTTTCCGAAAAGATTCTTCGCTTCTGCCAAGCTGGCCTTGCCGTGGCCACGATGCGCAATCGTGCCTACCTCGCCATGGGAGGAACCTCCATGGGCATCGCTGGATCGATCGTCGATCCCAACTTCTTCGAATCCTACCTCGGCATGCGCGTCGAAAGCATCGACATGACCGAGTTCGTCCGCCGAATGGATCGTGGAATCTTCGACGCTTCGGAAAAAAAGAAAGCCCTCGCTTGGACAAAAAAGAACTGTCGCGAAGGTAAAGATTGGAACTCCCCGAAAACGAAACGTCCCCGGGCCCAACTCGACCAGGAGTGGGAGAAGTCGGTCGAAATGGCTCTCATTGCCCGCGACCTGATGATTGGCAACCCAGCTTTAGCTAAAACCGGCTTCGGCGAGGAGGCCCTCGGCCACGACGCCCTCGTCGCCGGCTTCCAAGGCCAGCGCCAATGGACCGATCACTTTCCCAACGGTGACTACCTCGAAGCCATCCTCAACAGCTCGTTTGACTGGAACGGTCGTCGCGCTCCCTACCTCGTCGCTACGGAAAACGACGCCCTCAACGGAGTCGGTATGCTCTTCGGCAATCTTCTCACCAACACCGCCCAGATTTTTGCCGACGTCCGCACCTACTGGAGTCCAGACGCGGTCAAACGCGTCAGCGGAGCCAAACTTTCCGGCGTAGCTTCGGGAGGATTCCTCCATCTGATCAATTCTGGTCCCGCCGCTCTTGACGGAGCCGGACGCCAGAAAATTTCCGGCAAGCCTGCCATGAAGCCGTTCTGGGAAATCAGCGATGCGGAAGAAAAGGCCTGCCTCGAAGCCACCAGCTGGCATCCCTCCATCACGGAGTATTTTCCAGGAGGAGGTTGGTCGACCCGCTTCCTCACACCCGGCTCCATGCCCTGCACCATCCATCGTCTCAACCTCGTTCGCGGGCTTGGTCCCGTTCTGCAAATTGCCGAGGGCCAAACCGTCGAACTTCCCCCCAAGGTGAACCAGATTCTGGAAGAAAGAACCAATCCCACCTGGCCAACCACCTGGTTCGTGCCTCGCACCGGTGGAACAGGAGTCTTCCGAGATGTCTATTCGGTGATGAACGCCTGGGGCGCGAATCACTGCGTTCTGACTTACGGCCATGTCGGAGCTGACCTGATCTCACTCGCCTCTCTACTACGGATTCCCGTTTATATGCACAACGTGGATTCGGAAAAAGTTTTCCGCCCCTCTGCATGGAACGCCTTCGGCACCGCCGACCTTGAATCGGCCGACTTCCGCGCTTGCGCCAACTACGGCCCTATCTACCGCTAGAAACCCTTGGTGTCGTAAGTCACTTTCAAAAAACCGCCCCATAAACCCCTGTCCAACAACGATTTATTTGGGGTCGTAGGTCAAATAAGTCGTTGCACGACAATGGTTTGCAAGGCGATTTTCTGATTTTGGGGTCGTAGGTCACATCAGTTATTCATTTTTCACTTATGATTGAAAGTGATCATAAAAGTAGTATCATTAACTCTATGAATTCCTCTTACCCGTCGATCGAACTTCTGGCCAAACGCGCCAAGCAACGTATGCCCGGCTTCGCTTACGATTATCTGGCCGGCGGTTGCATGGCCGAAGTGAACTTACATAAAAACACCAGCGACATCCGTGCCGTCGAGCTCCGCCCTGCCTACCTGCGCGATTACAAAGGTGCCTCCCTCAAGACCACCCTCTTCGGCCGCGAATACGCCTACCCCTTCGGCATTGCCCCCGTCGGCCTCCAGAGCCTGATGTGGCCAAAATCCTGCGAAATCCTCGCCCGCACCGCCCACCGCCACAATGTCCCCTTTGTCCTCAGCACCGTCACCACCGCCAGCATTGAAAAAGTAGCCGAGATCACCGAGGGCGACTTCTGGTTCCAACTGTACCATCCCGCCGAAGATTCGCTGCGTGACAAGCTGCTCGAACGGGCCGCCGCCGCTGGCTGTAAAACCCTCGTGCTCCTTGCCGACACCCCCACCTTCGGTTACCGACCCAAGGAAATCCGCAACGGCTTATCCGTCCCGCCGAAGATGAGCCTTCGTAACGTCTTCCAGATGTGCACCCGTCCGGAATGGTCGTTTTCCCAACTGTTTGCCGGAATCCCCCAGTTCGCGACACTCAAGCCCTACATCCCCCCCGGCCTCTCCATGAAACACCTCGGGCTCTTCATGAACAAAACCTTCAGCGGCCGGCTCACTGCCGCCCGCATTCGCACCATCCGCGACAAATGGAAGGGCAACTTAGTGATCAAAGGCATCGTCAACCCCGAGGATGCCGAGCTCGCCATCTCCCTCGGAGCCGAAGGCCTCATCGTCTCCAACCACGGCGGTCGGCAACTCGACCAAGGCCAATCGACCCTCACAGCCACTGCCGCGCTGGCCAAGCAGTTTAAGGGCCGCACCAAAATCATGATGGACAGCGGCATTCGCTCTGGGTCCGACATCGCTGTGGCCCTGGCCAGCGGAGCTGAATTTACCTTCATCGGCCGCGCGTCGATGTATGGCGTGTGTGCCATGGGCGCAAAGGGTGGGGATCAGGTGGTTGAAATTCTCCAGAAGGAACTCCAACAGGTGATGGAGCAGCTCGGTTGCGAGGTTTTGGAAAATCTTCCGCGACACCTCATCTGAAGCGCGACATAGACCGGTAGACCTGCACGCCAGCCGAAAGTCGGGCGTGATCTCAATTCCTCTTTGATTTATAGAGGATGTATGAGCCTCTCTCTCGATCTCGTTCCCTACGGGGGTTGGGCCAAAGCCATTCGGATGCGACGGGACGGATGGGAACTGGTCGCCCCGCTGGAGATCGGTCCCCGCATTCTCCGCTTTGGCCCTGTCGATGGACCCAATATTCTTTTTGAAAATCAGGAGCAGATGGGCAAGTCAGGCGCCCAAGAGTGGATGATTTACGGGGGGCACCGACTCTGGACCGCCCCGGAAAACGATCAGTGCTATGCCCCCGACAATGATCGGGTCTCACTCGAACTCCTTCCCGAAAAGGGATGCCGATTGACCGGACTAAAAAACGAAACATTTGGCTGGCAGAAGAGCCTTGAGATCCTCTGGCACCCAAACGGTCTCATGCAAATCGAACACCGCTTGATGAACCACACCGCAAAACCCCTCCCCGTCAGCCCCTGGTGTCTCACGGTTCTCAATCAGGGCGGAGTCGCCTCTATCCCCCAACCGGCCTACGTCCCCCACCCGATGGACCTGCCCAAGGGCACCAAGTTTGCCATGGAGGATTACCTGCCCAACCGAAATCTAACCCTTTGGAAATACGCCGACTTAGCGGATCCCCGGATCCAACTCGGCCGCAATCTCTGGACCCTCGCGCAAAAGAAAAACACCAAAGCTTTCAAAATCGGCTTTCGCCACACCGAAGGTTGGATCGGCTATCAGCTGAGCGATCTCTTTTTCGCTAAATGGATTTCCCACGACAACGAGGCGACTTACCCCGATCGAGGCGCTAACACCGAACTTTTTACGAACGGAGATATTTTAGAAATCGAAAGCCTCGCCCCTGAAAAATCTGTCCCCGCCAACTCGCACAGCATCCATTCCGAATGGTGGCACATCGCCAAAGTAAATTTCTCCAAAAACGACGAAGCCTCCATTCTAAAACACATGGCCGCCCTGCCTCGACCAGCTTTGTGAATCATCGAAAATAAGCCTAGTTCATCTGGGAGCGCGACTCAGTGGAAGGGAAGCGGAGTCTGGGCCATTCGATCGAGTTTTTAGTCACTCGCCCAAACGGATTTGCCTAATTCAGCAACTCCTGTAACTCGCTCCAATCCAGCCCCCGAACAAAGTCCTCCTCGCTGACCAATGTTCCCCGAAAGAGCTCCTTCTTTCGCTCCTGCAACCGGACAATCTTTTCCTCCACCGTATCTCTCGCAATCAACTTATACGAACTAACGATTTTATTCTGTCCGATGCGATGCGCCCGGGCCGTCGCCTGATCCTCCACCGCCGGATTCCACCACGGATCGAAATGTATCACTGTGTCTGCCCCCGTCAGATTCAGGCCAGTGCCGCCCGCTTTCAAACTAATCAAGAAAACCGGAATATCGTGGTTTCGCTGAAACCGGTCCACCTCGCCCGCCCGATCCAGCGTCCCACCATCCAGATAACAGTGGGGGGTCTTCCTCCGCTTCAACTCCTCCTGCACCAGCTTCAACATGGAAACGAATTGACTGAAAACAAGGATTCGGTGCCCACCCGAAATCGCCTCCTCCAACCGATCCAAAAAGTACTCCATTTTACCCGAGGGCTCATTCCACACTTTTGCCCCAGATCCAGCTGGCGGCAGTAACCCTAGGTGGCAACACGCTTGCCGCAATCTCATGAGAACGGTCAGGACCGCAATCCGATCTCTTCCGCCCGAAGCTTTACCCGAAAGCTCACTCACCTGCCTTCTTCCTTCTTCTAAGATCTGTCGGTAGACCCCCTTCTGCTCTTCGGTCAGCTCGCAGTATGCAATCTGCTCAATCTTGGCCGGCAGATCTTTGGCCACCTCCGCCTTCGTTCGCCGCAACAAAAAGGGTCGCACCCTTTGCCGCAACCGTAGTTGCGCCCTTTCATCCCCCAACTTAGCCACCGGGATTTCATAGCGATCCCGAAAATCGGTCGCCGTGCCCAGATACCCTGGCATGAGAAAATCGTAAATCGACCACAGATCGAGCAGGGAATTTTCCAGCGGAGTTCCCGTCAAAACCATGCGATGGTCGCTGACCAACTTTTTCACAGAGACCGCCGTCTGACTCGTCCGATTTTTGATATTTTGTGCCTCATCCAAGATCACCGCGTCAAATTCCAGTTTTTCATACTCCCCGATATCCCGTCGCAATAGTGCGTAACTCGTCACGACCAAGTCATGCTCTGGGATTTTCGCCAGCAGACTCTTTCTCCCCGCCCCGTGCAAGGCCAGCACCTTCAGCCCGGGCGCAAATTTTTTCGCCTCATCCATCCAGTTCATGACCAAGCTAGTCGGACACAGCACCAAAGCCGGCAACTTCGTTTTATTTTCCGCTCGCCGAATCTCCAGAAACGCCAGGGTTTGCAAGGTCTTGCCCAAGCCCATCTCATCCGCTAGGACACCCCCGAAGTGATTTTTAGCAAGGTAAAGCAACCATCCAATTCCCTCCCGCTGGTAGGGACGAACAATCTTCTCCAAACGCTCCGAAAGCTTGGCCTCCTCATACGCCTGAATCTCAGTCGGAGGTTTCCAGTTCGACTTGCCGCTCACCACCCAGCCCGTACCGCGAATCGCCTCCCCGAAATATCCTCGGAATCTTTTTTCCAACTTATACCGCGTGCCATCGTTCCGAACTTGGCAATCCTTCAAAACCTCCTGAAATTCCGCCACATCATTCGTCGGCACCAGTGCGATCCTTCCTCCGGCTAAACGATGATGACTCAACCCCGTCTGCAATAATCTCTGCACCTCCGCCGGAGTTAAGGCGTCACTGCCACCTCCCGAACGGAAATCCACCTCCACCGTGAGCCACGACCCACCCGTATCCTTCAAGGTCACCTCAGGCGCAACATAATCACATCGACTCAGCAGCGACTCCATTCTCGGCGTCATCTTCACCTCCCACTTCTGCCTCCATCGGGGTAGAATGTTGGCTAAGAACGCACCCACCTTCCCCTCCCCCGCCAAAGTGTAGCGCTCCGCCGCACGTTGCCCTGGCAGAAAACCCGCCGCCAGCAACTCTCTCTGCGCCGTTCGCTCCATCGCCCTGCCTCGCACTCGGTAACGCTTCGGATCGGCCGCGTCCGGCATCCAAGCGTCCATGCCCTCATTTTGTCCTGGCATCCCCGTCAAAACATGGGACTCCTTTCCGTACACCGCCTCCAACTGGCAACTGATGCCGGAAAGCAACCCATCTAACTCCACCCGGATTTTCGGCGCCATCGTGTCGAACTGTAATCCACGCAGTCGCTCGCCCGATTCCATCCGCACGTGCCGCTCCAACAGGGGCATCTCCCTTTGCAAAAAGAGCGCTAAGCCCTCCCTCGCGACCGATCGGCCTCCCTTTCGCAGCCCCTCATATGCGGCGGGAAGACTATCCAGCATCTCCAAATGCTCCCCCGCAAATCGCCAACGACCTTGAGATCCCTCCAACAGCTCACTTCCCTCCGGCCCAGGAGGAGCCGAAACCAGTTCCAAATGTAAAATCCCACCCTCGTCCAACTCCACTTTTAATCGAGTTCCCTCCACGGCCCTTGAAACCAGCAAATGCTTTTTTCGTCCCAAGAAAATCCTTGGGTGACCTAAGAGAATCGGAAAGAAAAGATCTCGGTCCGCTGGGGTCAACTCGGCCTCGCCGTGAACCGATGCCCCCTCCATTTTTTCCAACATCGACAACAGCGCTGCGTCCGATTCATCCACGATGTACGGCTCCACCCTCTCCACCGCCACCGCATCGAGACTCTTGGTTGGCCCTCCATCGACCGACGCCTCCACCGTCAGCGGAATTTTTCCCGCGCGCCACGCCTTACCCAGCTCCAAAGGAAGATGTACCTCCAACGACAATGGCTTCGAGCCTTTTCCCGCTAATTGGCCCAACACACGCGGAAAACGTGGAGCCATCGCCCGCGCCGCCGCCGCCACTGGACCCGCCACCGCCCCATTCGGACGATGCACCGGCCCGCTGGCCGATTTCCCATTTTTTTCCAAATATTTTAGGCTCAGGGCAATGACGTGGGGACACACGGTTCCGTACTCCCTCGCCTGTCGGCAGCTGCACAGATTCTCCACATCGGAAAGCCGCTTTCCCAATTTCAGTCGCGCATTCACTGTCCCCGTTCCCGCCTGCACCACCCCCCCCAACATCGGGTCGACCCAATCGACCGACATCACCTTGCCCGCTTCCCAAAGGGAGCGACCCTCTTGCATCGCCCGCCATCCTCCAATCTCTAACAACATCTCCTTCGAGAGGACGGAAGGTGCCGAATTAGTTTCCGACATACTCCTAAATCATATGAAAAGCCGACAAGCGGTAGCAATCTCTCCCTCGGTCTGCTGTGCCATCCTTGGGAACAACTTTTCTCTTTTCACTGTGTCAATTTCGCGACATCCCAGCTTGGGCACGGCCAGGCACCCACCGAAGTCCTTCTAATTTCATTCTCACATAAAATCAACTTCCCCGCTCTTTTATGGTAGAATAAAAAGATGATTCGGTTGGGCGTAAATATCGATCACCTCGCCACTCTTCGGCAGGCGCGATACCGCGTACCCATTCCTGGCGTCGTCCCGGAACCAGACCCTGTCTCCCTTGCCCAGATCTGCCTCGCGGCTGGGGCCGACTCGATCACCGTTCACCTTCGGGAGGACCGTCGTCACATTCAAGACGACGATGTCCTGCGCCTCGGTCGTGCCTTTCGCCAGAAACTGAACCTCGAAATGGCGGCTACCCCCGCCATGCTCGACTTTGCCCTTCGCCTGCAACCGGCCGAAGTCTGCCTCGTCCCCGAAAACCGTGCCGAGGTGACGACGGAAGGCGGTCTGAACGCGTCCGAACAAATCCAAGCACTTCGCCCCATCGTGGAAAAGCTGAACCAAGCCAAAATCCTCACCAGCCTCTTTCTCGATCCCGACCCTCACCAAATCGAGGCCGCAGCCTCCCTCCAAGCCCCCGTGGTGGAACTCCACACGGGACGCTTTGCCGATGCCACCACCGCTCATCGCCCCGCTGCTTTTGCCAAGCTCCAGGTTGCGGCTGAGCAAGCCCACCGCCACCGCATTCAGGTCAACGCCGGCCATGGCCTCCGCCTCTCCAACCTTTCTGACCTTCTTTCACTTCCCCATCTCCACACCCTCAACATCGGCCACTCTCTAGTATCCCACGCCGTCGTGGTGGGCCTGGAGAAAAGTGTGCGTGATTTTATTTCAGCCATTCAAAAGAAATGAATCCCGAGCGAATTCTTGGCCTGGGGACCGACCTCGTCGAAATCGATCGCATTCAGGATTCTTACGATCGTTTTGGGGATCGTTTCCTTGAAAAGATTTTTCATCCCTCAGAAATACACTATGCCCGTTCCCAAGCTCGACCCTCCATCCCCCTCGCCGCCCGCTTTGCCGCCAAAGAGGCCACCTCCAAAGCGTTTGGCACCGGCATCGGAGCCTCTCTACCGTGGTTGGGGATGGAAATTGGACGCCACCCCTGCGGGGAGCCTTTTTTGCTTTTTCACCAAGAAGGGGCCGATCTGGCTCAGCAGCGAGGCGTAACCCGTACCCTTCTCTCCCTCACCCACACTCGCACCCACTCCGCCGCCACCGTCATTCTCATCGGCTCATGATTGTTCTCACCCCCGCGGTCGCACGCACCTGGGAGGAAAAAAGCCTTCAGGCAGGGGACCGAATGAAAGATCTGATGCGCCAAGCAGTCGATGGCGCCCTGAGAGAGCTCCGACCTTTTTTACCCCAACCCTCCACCGCTCTGATCCTCGTCGGCTCTGGGCACAATGGGGACGATGCCCTTCTGCTGGGGCTTGAGCTGAAAGAGCTGGGGTGGGATGTCGATTTCCTTCTCTCCCACTCCCCGGGAAGGCGAACCCACCCCGACCCGCGGGTCAAAGCCAAACATTGGAAAAAAGCCACCCTCTGGCCCGCCAAACCCGCTCGGTTTCTTAAAACAAGGACCCCCCGCTTGGTCATCGATGGCCTTCTCGGGTTAGGCGTCACCCCACCCCCACGCCCGACCGAGGCCGGAATTTTAAATTGGATCACGCACGAAAAGCGCCGCTCCGATCTTTACGTCGCTCTCGATCTTCCCAGCGGTCTTCACCCCGTTACTGGTCAAGCTTCCGAGTCCGTCTTCCCGGCCGATCTAACCCTCGCTTTGGGCTCAGTCAAATCCGGTTGCCTCAAAGATTCCGCCCTTCCTTGGGTGGGGCAACTCCGAGCCGTCCCGATTGATTTTGCCATCCCCCCACCCAAACCCTTGGCCGATTTCTTCCTCCCCTGCGAGGCCCACTCCATTCTCCCTGCCCGTCCAGCCAAGGCGCACAAACGATCTTCGGGTGTGGTTCACCTTTGGGCGGGTTCCTCCCAATTTTCAGGAGCTGCCGCCCTGACCTCCATGGGATCTCTTCGGTCAGGTGCTGGCTATGTTCGACTTTTTGCCGATCGCCCCATTCCCGAATCTCTCTCCCCTTCAATGCCTGAACTCCTCCTCCATCCTCTCGAACCAAGCCAGCACCCTCCGCCAGAACTCTTTCTCGATGGGGCAACCGCGCTCGTCATCGGCCCTGGCCTGCCACCCTCAGCCGATTTGAAAAAATTTCTCACTCAACTTCTTCCACAAACGACCATTCCCATCGTCTTGGACGCCGGAGCGCTGGAAGTGGTCGCCCACCACCCCCAGGTTCTAACATCCGCCACCGGCCCAATTCTTCTCACTCCCCATGCCGGGGAATTTTCCCGCTTGCTTGGTGCCCCGGTTCAAGATCGGGCGGAATCTGCCCTCGTGTGGTTAAAGAAATTTCCCTCCACCTTCCTTATCGCCAAAGGCCCTCACTCTCTCGTGGCCGGCCCCGATCATCCCCTCAGTTTTAATAGTACGGGTGGTCCCGCCCAAGCCACCGCCGGCATGGGCGATCTGCTGGCCGGACTTTTGGGGGGCCTGCTGGCCCAAGGAATCCCACCTTTTGACGCCGCGCGCCTTGCCGTCTTATGGCACGGCCTTGCCTCCGATCTGGCGCTTCGTCATGGCGGGCCCTCCACTCTGGCCTCCGATCTTTCCTCTACGCTTTCCACCGCTTGGCGAATTCTGGCAGGTCGTGCACAATAAAAAATAAACATGCTCCTAAACGATCACCGCCACTCCCGCGTTGCCCTTCAGCTCATCGACGGGCTCCTCGCCTTCAGCGCGCTGTTTCTCGCCTACTGGATACGCATCCAGCTCCTTCCGGCAGCTCTCCCGATCGAGTCCCGCGAAATCGGGGATAGTTTTATTTATCTTCCCTACGCGCTGCTCATGGCGGTGGCGACCCCCATCGTGCTGGAGCGGCGCGGCTTCTACCGTCATCTGGCTCTTAGCTCCTCCGGCCGAATCGCCTCACTTTTGGAAGTCGCGCTGATCCTCTTTCTCTTGGCCATTTCTCTAATCTTTTTCTTCAAGGAAAGTCCGAGCCGGCTGGTTTTTTTATTCTTTGTTCCCACCTTAACGCTGATTCTTTTCTTGCGGCAAACTCTCCTGCAAAAACTTCGCCTTTTCCGAAAGCTAAACCGCAAATACAGCACCAATCTCATCTTAATATCCGACACCGAATTTGGCGCGCGACGATGGCCCGATCTATTTTCCGACTCTGGATCTGGAATACGAGTCGCCCGACACCTCAATCCCGCCAAGACCTCCCTCGATGACTTTGTCCAGATTTTGCACGATGAGTCGGCTGGGATCGTCCTCTTTGAGGTGGAATCCACCAACCTTGCTTGGGCCACGCAAGCGATCCAGGCTTGCGAGGAGGAGGGAGTGGAAGCCTGGCTTAGCACTCACTTCGTCGGCGCCAAGATTGCCCAAGCCCACTTTGAGGAGGTGCTGGATCAAAATCTTCTCGTCTTTCGCACCACTCGGGCTGGGGCGTGGCAATCGATTCTAAAAATGATTTTCGACCGCGTCGCGAGTGCCCTGCTCATCATCTTGATTTCACCCCTTCTTTTGCTCATCTGGGTGGCCATTCGGCTGGAATCATCTGGGCCAGCGATTTTTTGTCAAAAGCGTAGTGGTCGTCATGGCGCCCCTTTCACCATGTACAAGTTCCGCACCATGGTGACCGATGCCGAGATGCGTCAGGCAGAATTGAAGGCGATGAATGAAATGAGCGGGCCAGTCTTTAAAATTAAAAACGATCCTCGGGTCACTCGTGTCGGCGCGTTCCTGCGCTTCACCTCCCTCGACGAACTTCCTCAGCTTTTCAACGTTTTCCTTGGACAGATGAGCCTGGTCGGGCCCCGCCCCTTACCCACCTACGAGACCATCGCCATGACCGCGAATGCCCAGCGGCGGCGCCTCAGCGTTGCCCCTGGAATGACCTGTCTTTGGCAAATCTCTGGACGCAACGATGTGAACGATTTTTCTGACTGGGTCCGACTCGACCTCGAATATATCGATCAGTGGTCGTTCTGGCTCGATATTCAAATCCTCTTTCGCACCATCCCCGCCGTTCTTTTCGGTCGCGGCGCCCGCTAACCCCTTGGGCTCAGAACTCCAAAATCGCATCCCCTAAAAACCACCCTCATAAACCCATGACCCACAATAACTTACTTGGGGTCGTAGGTCTTATAACACATTGTAGATCAATATCTTACAAGCCATATTTTCACAAATGGGGTCGTAGGTAATATTCAAAAAATGCCCGTGTAAATATATGCCCTACAACATCTTATATGGGGTCGTAGGTCGAATAAGTGGCTGATGCGCAATGCTTTGCGTTATGGTTTTTTAAGATTGGGGTCGTAGGTCCAATATTGCACTATGGCAAGCGAGTCCAATATGCTTCCTCTCCTCCTCGATCAACCGGTAACCGCGTGGGATCTCCCCCGCGACCAACCCTACCGCGAAAAGCAGATTCGCACCTGGGTCCTGCAACGATTCGTCTCCTCCTATGACGAGATGACCGACCTCTCTCTCCCCCTCCGCACCTCACTTGCCTCCCGCTTTCGGCTCCGTGCCGCCGAACCCGTCACCATCCAAGGATCCGAAGACACCACCCGTAAATTTTTATGGAAATTGGGCGATGGCTCTTTCATCGAGTCGGTTCTCATTCCCGCCACTCCGGGTAAGGAAGGAAACCGTAGCTCCCGCCTGACTCTCTGTGTCTCCAGCCAAGTCGGGTGCGCTTACGGCTGCCGCTTCTGCGCCAGCGGAATCGATGGTTGGCGCCGAAATCTCACGACTGCTGAAATCATCGGCCAAGTCATCGAGGCCGCACGCATTGCCGGTCGCCGTCCCGATAATCTTGTTTTTATGGGGATGGGCGAACCTTTAGCTAACCTCTCCAACCTTCTGCCCGCTCTCGATCTCCTCATCTCCCCCGCCAACCTCGGCATGGGTGCCCGCCACGTCACCATCTCCACCAGCGGTCTCGCCCCCCAAATCGAGGAGCTGGCTTATCACCCTCTCCAGTTCCGCCTCGCCCTCTCTCTTCATGCCGCCAGCGACGCCATCCGAGACAAAATCATGCCCGTCAATAAACGGTTCCCCCTCGACCGCCTTCTCGAGGCCTGTGACGTCTTTGTCCGTGCCAAAAAGAAACAGATCTTCTTTGAGTATATTCTTCTCTCTGGAATCAATGATTCCCCTGAACAAGCCACTCTTCTCGCCCAGCACGCCCGCCGCCTTTTCGCCAAAGTAAACCTCATCCCCTACAACAAAGTCGAAGGTCTTCCCTACGAACGCCCGTCCGAGGAGGCCATCCACCTCTTCTGTCGCACCCTTCTCAAAGCAGGGGTCCGCGCGACCGTTCGCCGCGAAAAAGGCCATGATATCGATGCCGCCTGTGGCCAATTACGTCTTCGAGAGGAAATGAAGCAGGCGAAGACCTCCTAACTCACCATGTACGTTTTAGAGACTCGACACGCCTCGACCGACCCCCTTCCTCTCCCGCACGCCCAAATCGAAAAACCCGGCCATCCGCCTCTTCTTCAGATTTACTCGCACCAACTTGCTCCTCTACGGAAACTTCAGCGAAATCTATCCGGCAAGACTCGCAAACTAATCCTTCGTCCCTCTACCCCATTTCAACTTCGAATCGCCCGACGCCTCCTCATCACCAGCGATCACCGAATCGTCCAGTCCAAGGATCGTCAGATACCTCGACTCAAAATACGCGCGGGCCCCGCCTTCGGCTCCGGGGATCACGCGACCACCCAACTCTGTCTTCGTTACCTGAGCCATTTTCTTGCGGCTCACTACCAAACCCCATCCACTATTTTGGATTTAGGCTGTGGCTCTGGCATCTTAACTCTCGCCGCCGCAAAATTAAGCGCCCGTGCCGTCGGTTGGGACAACGACCCTACTGCTGTCCGTGAATCTCAACGCAACGCCAAACTCAACCGCCTGGCCCATCGCGTGCGCTTCGAGGTAAAAGATGCCCTTCGCGCCCCTTTGCCCCCCGCCAATCTGATTATCGCCAATCTCTATGATTCCCTTCTTCTTCACCTCTTACCTCGATTGGAAAAACACCGCCGATCAGGGTCAAACCTGATCCTCTCGGGCATACTTCAAGGCCAAGAAATTCAAATTCTGCGCGCTGCACGCAAGCTAGGTTGGAATCTGCAGCGCCGCGGACGCCGAGGTCGCTGGTTCTGCCTTCAGTTTTTCGGTTAATACCTCAAGACTTCACGTAGCGCCGCCGCAATCCGCACCGCCGTCGGCCGATGCGCCGCCCATAAATTTGGGTGATACGGTATCGGCGTGTCTTTGGCATTCAGCCGTTTTGGCGGTGCATCTAACAGCTCAAACCCCTCCGCCGCCACCCGCGCCACCACCTCCGCCGAAGCCCCGCCCCACGGCCAAGACTCCCCGACCGCCAGTAGCCTCCCCGTTCGCGCCACACTCGCCAAAATCGTATCCGTATCCAAAGGCTTCACCGTTCGTAGATCCACCACCTCCACCTCATATCCCTCCTCCACCAACTCCTTCGCCGCTGCCACTGCCTCATGCACCATCGCGCTGTAGGTCACACAGGTTACATCCCGCCCCGCCCGCACCACCTGAGCCCGCAAGGCCGGCACCGCGCTCTCGGGTAAATGGTCCGACTTCAAATGGTAATAAAGTAACTTATGCTCACAGAAAACCACCGGGTCAGGCATCTCCACCGCCTCTAAGAGCATCGTATAGGCATCCTCCACGGTTGCCGGCGTCATCACCACAATTCCCGGGTAGTGGGAGTAAATCGCCTCCATCGATTGACTGTGGAAGGGCCCACTGCCCGGCGTTCCACCCGACGGCAAACGCAACACCATCGGACACGTCCTGCCCGTTCGCCAGTAGGTCGTCGCCGCATGATTCAACATCTGATTCAGTCCGACCGTCGAAAAATCGGCAAACTGCATTTCGACAATCGGCCTCATCCCTTCCATCGCTGCCCCCACCGCCATCCCGACCATCGCATCTTCCGAAATCGGAGAGTCGATCACCCTGCCCGGAAATCTCTCCGCTAGATTTTTGGTCGCCTTAAAAGCCCCCCCAAATCGACCCACATCCTGTCCATAAATAAAAACGGTGGGATCACTCGCCAATGCCTTCTCTTGGGCGGAGCGTATCGCATCCAAATAGGTCACACTCATGACGACCCCGACTCCTCCGCTTCCGAACCCGACTTCGTCGCCGACCAATCCTCTTCAAAAGGATCCGGAACCGGCTCCGCCGAGACCTTGATCACCGCGGCCTCAACCTCAGCCTGAGCCTCCGCCCGCCAACTTTGCCACTCTTTGCCAGATCCCCTTTTCTTCATCTCAGACTCCATCACTTGCACACAATCCCTTCCCCGCTCCGACCGCTGGATCTTCGAATCCACATACAAACCATCGTCGTGCTCCCCGTGCCCACATAGTCGCAACAGTTTGCCCACGACCAGTTGCGGCCCCTCGCCACCGCGAGCGCGGTCGACCGCCCCCTGCAGCACTTCGGCACACACCCATGGGTCTGTTCCATCCACCGAATGCCCCTGCACTCCATATCCTCTCGCTCGGTCCACCAGATCCGCACAGGCGAACTGCCTCTCGTTCGGGGTGGAGTACGCATACCCGTTGTCCGCCACCACCACCACCAAGGGAAGCCGCTCCACTGCGGCCAGATTCAAACCCTCATGAAACGATCCGGTCGAAGTCGCCCCATCCCCCGCACAGGTCAGCCCCACTTTTCTTTTCTCTCCCTTCATTCTCTTCGCCATGAGAACACCCGCCAACGTGGAAACCATTGCACCCAGATGGCTGATCATCGGCAAAATTCCTCGAGAAAGATCGCCTCGATGGATATTCCCGTCCCTCCCCTTCATTGGTCCTAAGCGCGATCCCAAGTAAGCCCTGAGCGCATCTTCCATCGGCTCTCCAAAAGCCAACCTTCCCGCCATATCTCGAATCAAAGGAGCAAATATATCCCCCTTCCTCAAGGCCACCCCTCCCGCCCCACTCAACGCCTCCTGCCCCCTCCCCAAATAAACCCCACCCACGATCCTCCCCGCCCGATAGAGACTGCCCAACTTCTCCTCCAACAACCGCGCCCTCAACATCGCTCGACCCAGCCTCTCCATCCGAGCATCGGTTCCCTCCTGAATCGAACGAACAGCAGCGGCAGCCGCGCGAATGGCCATTCCCTAAATTACCCGACCCCTCCCTTTCGCCAAGCTTCGCTCTGACTTATATCGCCCAACCCGCGTACATTTTCTCGATGGCCAACCGCACCGACGCCGCCGTTCTCGGCTCCCTCCATACCCCTTGCACCATCGGAAGCTGCTCCAATAATCGCACCAATCTCCGCGCTAAGGACTCCATCAACTGTCGTTGAAACCTCCCTCTCATCCCGCCCCCCGTCCCTAGTCGACTTTTCACCTTTGCCATCGGCACAATCAGTGCCCTCACCACACTCTCGGCCACAACCGAGGCCGAGCGACTTCGTCCCGTCAAAATCGATAACTCCCCTAAAATCTCGCCCGAGCCCAGTCTCGCCAAGACCAGCGAATCCCGACCCCGAATCCTCTTCTCCACCCGTGCTTTCCCAGATAAAATCACCAGCAATTCACGCGCCCTGCCACCCTCCACCACCATGATTTCTCCTTTGCGAAAAACTCTCTCCTTCTCCCTTGGGAAAACTCTCTTCCACTCAGCTACCCCTAACTTCATCTTACTCTTTTAAACGAATCCCTGCTTTTGACCAGTTCGATGAACCCCACTCTCACTCCAGGCACTCGCGAACGCAGCCTTCACTATGCCCTCCTCTTCTGCCTGGTGGATGTTGCCCTGATGGGTGGTGCCGTCTACCTCTCCAACTCCCTCGCCCTTCTCAGCGATCTTCTCAAGGAAGCGACCGACCTGCTCGCCATTCTCGCCGCCTTCCTCACCATTCGGGCCGTTCGACGCTCCCCTGACCACCGATTCTCCTACGGAATCGGCAAGCTGGAAAACCTCGTCAGTCTCACCATCGGCCTTTTCATGCTCGCCTCCGCCCTGTGGATCACTTGGCGATCCGCCCATCACCTCGCCTCGCCGCAAATGGCCGAGGGCACGATCCCTGGCATCTGCATCTTTGCCCTCTACACCCTCATCGGTTACCGCATCTACTTTCGGACCAGCCAAATCGCCCGCCAACAACCCTCGGCCATTATGGAATCCCAAGCCCGCCTTTGGTTCTCCAAAGCCAGCTTCGATGCCACCATGGGCTCTGCTCTCCTCGTCGCCTACCTTTTCCGTCACGAAACATGGAGCTGGTACCTCGACCCCTTTGCCTCACTCGTCGGCGTCCTATTTATGATTCACGCCGCTTGGGCCATGGCCTCGTCCTCCGTCAAAGACCTCCTCGACGCCACCATCGAAGAGACCACCCAGCTCCGTATCCTTCGCCAACTCGTGCAACATCTCGACGACTATGATCGTCTGCACAAGGTGCGCACTCGTCGCTCTGGACCCCGCATCTATGTCGAAATCTTTCTCCAATTCGATCCCTCTCTTCTCATGGGTGAAGTACAAAAGCGAATCGATAAGCTCCAACAATCGATCGGAGAAATCATTCCTGGCGCCGATATTTCGATCCGCCCCTGCACCCAAAGTCCCACACCATGACGGGCGCCATCCCACTCTCATCGCAAAATAAGTTTGGCTTTTGTTGGCTAAGCCCTGAATTGGTTTCATCCCCATGAGCTCAAAAAAAAGAGAAAGCTGGGGTTCGGCCATCGGAGTCATCCTCGCCGTCACCGGAAGCGCCGTGGGCGTCGGCAACTTTCTCCGCTTTCCTGGCCTGGCCGCCAAGTATGACGGCGGGGCCTTTCTTATTCCCTACTTCCTTGCCCTGATATTTCTCGGCCTGCCCATCGCCTGGTCCGAATGGGCCATGGGACGCATGGGTGGCCAACATGGATTCAACTCCTGCCCCGGCATCTTTCGCTCGCTATGGAAGAATCGGCTCGCCCCCTACTTCGGCGTCCTTGGCCTGATTGTTCCCGTCATCATCTACATGTACTACCTGTGGATTGAATCTTGGTGCTTAGGCTACGCTTGGAAATTTCTTACGGGCCAACTTAATCTCGGCACTGACCCCGCCTCTTACTCCACGCACTTTTCCACCTTTGTTGGCATTTCTGCCGATGGCTCCTTCCTCGCGCACGGATTTTCGCTTCCTGTCCTGTGTTTGCTTGCCTGCATTGTCATCAACTTTTTCTTTATTTATCGCGGCCTGAGCGGAGGGATCGAAAAAGTGTGCCTTTGGGGCATGCCTCTTCTCATCCTCTGTGCCTTGCTGGTCCTCACTCGTGTCCTCACTCTTGGCACTCCCGACCCCTCCCACCCAGAACGGAACGTTCTGTCTGGACTCGCCTACATGTGGGATATACGCGGTGGTTTGTCTGGCCTTCACCACTCACTCCAAAATGCCGAGATGTGGATGGCAGCCGCCTCCCAAATCTTTTTCAGCCTCTCCGTTGGCTTCGGGGTCATTATCAACTACTCCAGCTACCTCAAGAAGAAGGACGATATTGCCCTCAGCGCCACCACCGCCGTGGCGGGAAATGAGTTTTGCGAAGTCTCATTGGGCGGGCTCATTACCATTCCGGCTGCTTTTATTTTTCTCGGGGTCGCCGGAACATCTGGTGGCACCTTTGGCCTCGGCTTCCAAACTCTTCCGCTTGTCTTTGCTCACATGCCCGGCGGCCAACTCTTCGGCTTCCTCTGGTTTTTTCTCCTTTTTATTGCTGCGCTGACCAGCTCCCTCTCCATGCTTCAACCCGCCATCGCCTTTATGGAAGAAGGCCTCGACCTGGATCGGCGGGGGTCGGTCACTCTCCTCGGATTCGTCACGCTGATGGGCACAGGTCTGGTCATCTGGTTTACCCAAGACCTGGCCGCGCTCGATGCCATGGATTTTTGGATCGGAAGCTTCTCCATTTTTCTTCTCGCCACTATCCAAACGCTGATCTACGGCTGGGTGCTTGGTCCGCGTCGAGGCCGGGAAGAGCTAGAACGGGGTGCCCTCCTGCCCATTCCCCGGATGTTCGACTTCGTCATCCGCTACATCTCCCCCGTCTATCTTTTGTCCGTCTTTGGCCTCTGGATTCACCAAAAAGGTGCAGAAAGCGTAACTGCGATCCAGACGAATCCCGCCGTTCGTATCACACTCCTCTTCATCATTTCCGTCATCATTTTCTTCCTTCTACTCATTGCTCGTGCTGTGCGGGTTTGGCATGCCCGCGAAAGTAAATCCTCATGAGCCTCTACGGTTGGATCATTCTCATTCTCTCGGTTGGGGGAACCACCGGTTGCCTTATTGGCTGCTTCCTTCGGGTTTTCCGCGAGCACAATCAAACAGATCGGATGCACGCTCCCACCGACCTCGACCCGAGAAAAACCGACCTTTAACTCAACCCCAAGTTTTGGTTTAAGAAACCGGCCAAAACAGCAACCGCCCACAATTCTCACACGTCGCCCCAGCTTTCCCAGACTTAGCCGCAATCACTGACCCCTGCGTCAACTTCATATGGCACCCCCCACAGTTGGTGCCGTGCTCCACCGGCACCACCGCCACATCCTTCTTGTTCGCCATAATACTCCGATATTTATTCAACACTCCCTCCTCCACCCCCGACGCCAAGGTCTCCATCTCCTTCATCAAGTCCGCCAATCGCTTTTCCAACTCCCCCTTCTTTCTCTTTAACTCCTCCTCCTTCACGGTCAACTCACCCTCCTTCACCTTCGCCCCCTCCGCCTCCACCGCGGCTTCCTTCCTCGCCTTCTCCCCCAAAGCCATCAAGTCCAACTCCCGATCCTCAATCTCCTGCACCTCCTTCTCCTCCCGCTGAATCTCCGTTCCAAGGGCTGCAAACTCCTCATTCTTACGGGTCTCAAACTGCTGGATTTTGTAGCGCGCTACCTTCGATCGGTGCGCCTCTGCCTCCAGCTCCAGCTTCTTCCGCTCCACCTCAGCGCTCTGTGCCTCCAACCTCTTCCTTTCCGCCCCAGCCCGTACCTCGACCCGCTTCTGCTCCAAAGCCTTCATTTCGTTCGGCCAAGCCCCCAACTCCTTGCTCAACCTCATCTGCCTCTGCTCCCGCTCCTGCAAAACCAGCAGCTTCTCCAGTTCTGGCGCTAACCCGCTCATTTTTTCACTCCACTCATCTTTTCAACATACTTGGCCAGCAGGTCGCACTCCAGATTCACTTGATCCCCCGCCTGGCGATCTCTCAGGGTCGTCACCTCATAGGTGTGCGGAATGATCCAGACATTAAACTTCCGCCCCTCCACCCTTCCGATCGTTAGACTGATCCCATCAATCGCCACACAACCCTTCGGCACCAGATAACGCTCCATCCCCTCAGGCACCTCCGCCTCCAACTCCCAATCCTCTCCCGATCTTCCCCACTTTAAGACGGCAGCCGTCCCGTCGATATGACCCGTCACAAAATGCCCTCCCACTTTTCCGTCCGCTCGTAGCGAGCTTTCTAAATTTACCCGTGTCCCCACTTGAGCCGACTGCAAGTTGGTCTTCTCTTTCGTCTCATCCAACAGATCAAAAATCAGTTTCTTCCCCTTCACCTCCGTCACCGTCAAACAACAACCATTCACCGCCACACTATCCCCAATCTTTACCCCCGCCGCAATTCCCCCGACCTCCACCTCCAGACTCCACCCCTTGCCTCGACGCGTCACCGCCTGGACCACTCCCGCCTCTTCGACAATGCCCGTGAACATACTCTTACTTCGCCCCTCCCAGCTTCCCACGCAAGCACAGGTCTTCCCCCGCGCTGGAGCTGATCATCTCCCGCCAGCTCCAACTTTCCCAATCCTCCACCCGTGGTAGTCCCTTCCCCCGCACACCCAACAGAATCGGAGCCAGATAGATCACCACCTCATTCACTTTGCCTGCCTTGACCAACCCCTGCGCCACCTCCGCCCCACCCTCAATCAAAAGCCGTGAAACTCCCCTGCGATGCAGATCCTTCAACACCTCGCTCCACTTCTTGTTTCGATATACCAAAGTCCGATCGCTGTACCGATCGTGAAAAAGCTTGGCTCCCTTCGGCAACTTGCCCGATCTCGTCACCACCACCCGCCATGGCTGTATTCCATCGAGATTTCGACATTCTGCATAATGTCGAAATGTTCGGCGTATCGTTAGTCTCGGATTATCTTTTCTGACCGTCTCCGCCCCCACCAAAATTGCATCACATCCCGCCCGCAACCTCTGCACCTCCGCCCGAGCCTGCTCTCCCGTTACCCATTTCTTGCCCGGCACCGCCAAATACCCATCCATCGTCATCCCTAACTTCAAAATCACCCACGGAGTCTTACGGGTGGTCCAGTGCCGATAATCCTGGTTTAAATTTTCACACTCCTCCCGTAACACCCCTCTCGTTACACCGATCTTCGCTCGCTGCAAAATCCGATCCGCTTGACCCGCATTTCTTCGATCCACATCTCCTGCCCCGTAAATCACCTTCCGAATCCCGGCTGCCACGATCCGATCGGTACACGGAGGCGTCCGTCCATGGGTCGAACACGGCTCCAACGTCACATAGAGATCCGCTCCTTTGGCCTTCACTCCAGCCTTTCGCAACGCCATGACTTCCGCATGAGGTTCGCCTGCCCTTCGATGGAAACCTGCCCCTTGCAACTTTCCACCTTTCACCACCACCGCCCCCACCCTTGGATTCGGCCTCGTCCCCTCTCCCGCCTTCCAGGCCAATTCCAGAGCCCTCCTCATCCACCTCTGCCTCAAATGCATGCTCATCCAATACTAAATTCCTGCCTTCGTGATCGTCCGCTCTGGCCTGCTCAAACCCTGCCTCGCCTTGTCCAAAACCCCGTTAACAAATTTACCCGACTCCTCCGTGCTCAACGCTTTCGCCACTTCAATCGCCTCGTTTAAAGCCGAGATCGGCGGCACATCATCGGCAAATTTCATCTCCCATAACGCCAACCGCAAAATCGCCCGATCCACCGGAGCCATCCGACCCGGCTCCCAATTCGTCACCAGCTTCTTCAACTCCGCATCCACCTCCACCTGCTTCTCCAGCACTGCCCGAATTCGCCCCTCCGCAAAAGCACACGCCTCCGGCTTCGCCTCCGTCTGCTCCCAAAGATTTTTCAACGCTTCATCCAGCGGAATGCTCGAAATCCCCACCTCCCGCTGGTAGAGGAACTGAGCCGCCAGTATCCTGCCCTCCCTGCGCTTACCCGACACGACCCACCCCCTTGAGCTTCCACATCCGCAACGCCGCCTCGGCCGCCTCTCGCCCTCGATTCAACTTCCCCAAACACCGCTCCCTCGCCTGCCTTTCCGTCTTCACTCCCACCAGATGGTGCAAAATAGGAATATCGGTCTCGATCATCATCCGCATCAGGGCCTCCGTGGCCGATTTCAAAATTAGATCCGCATGTGCCGTTTCTCCTTGCCACACCAACCCCAAGGCCAAGACCGCATCCGGCTTTTTCTGCAAAGCCCGCTTCACCGCCAGCGGAACTTCAAAAGTTCCCGGAACTCTGACCTCCTCCACCTTGTGACCCAATAACATCTTGCGGGCCGCCTTGACCATACCATCGGAATATTTTTTGTGATAATCCGC
>CAMCFB010000023.1 GCA_945874125.1 Verrucomicrobia subdivision 6 bacterium
CCTTCGGACTCGACTCCACCGTTCGCGTCTCCTACGCCACCTCCATCGACCAGATCGAAGAAGGTGTTCGCCGGATCGCCAAGTTCTGTAAATAAAAGATTACATCACCCCCCTTGCGCAGGCTCGGGGGACGATTTAAAATAGGCATCTTATGAACGGCCTCTTTCTCCTCACCTTTATCGGCACGATGGCCCTCTCCCTTTGGGCAGCCGCCAAAGTCAAAATCGCCTACGCCAAAGGGAGCCAAGTTCCCGCCTCCTCCGGCTTCACCGGGGCGGAAGCCGCCTCTCGCATCCTCGACGCCGCCGGAATCCGTAACGTCGAGATCGTGGAGCAGGATGGTCTCCTCGGGGATCACTACGATCCCATGCATCGCCGCCTTGTTCTTTCTACCCAAAACTATCACGGTCACTCCGCCGCCGCTCTGGGCGTCGCCGCGCACGAGTGTGGCCACGCCATCCAACACAAAATCGCCTACGCCCCACTCCAGTGGCGCATGGCCGCGGTCGGTGCCACCACTTTCGCCAGCCAAATCGTCACCTGGCTCCCTCTCTTTGGACTTTTCTCCGGCTTCGGGGGTTTCCAATCCCAAACCTACCTCATGATCATGGTCGCTGGTTGGGGCACCATCATGCTCTTTAATCTCGTCACCTTGCCGGTTGAGTTCGATGCCTCTCGCCGCGCCCTGCAAATCCTCCCCAAAATGAAATTCATTCAGCCAGGCACCGAATCGAAAGCGGTCGATAGCGTACTCCGCGCGGCCGCTTGGACCTATGTCGCCGCCTTCATCACCTCCCTCCTTTATCTTCTCTGGCATCTTCTTCCTCTTCTTGCCGGCCGTAGGAGCGATTAACACCCACCCTATTGTGTGCTAGCAAGAGGCTAGAGCCCAATAGGTTGTAGGTATTCCGTAATTCTACTTGCAAAATCAGAAACTTGTTCTTATCTGTAGTTCAAGAGGCTCTTGACGAATATTAAAGCTATTTTCGCTACTCTTTCCGTATTCGCCCTAGCGGTGGCCAACTCAGCCATCGCTTCCGCCCCAGTTTCCGAAACCTACTCGCACCCTCTTCTCAACCAAATTTACGAAATGCACTCCTTGTCCGAATCGGGCAACAAGAATGCCACTCGACGCCTGGTCGCTTGGTTGGAGGAGCTCACCGCCGAACAACCCGATAACGGCATCCTCCTTGTCTATCTCGGCAGCGCCTACACTCTCGCCAGCCGGGACGCCTTTATCGGCCCCGGCAAACTACGCTACCTCATGGCGGGTCGCGACTGCATGGATCGGGCCGTCACCATTCGGCCCTGTGATCCCAATGTCCGTTTCATCCGCGCGATTAATAACTACCACCTTCCGACCATGTTTAATCGCCGTAGCATCGCCCGCGATGACTTTCGCAAACTGGTCGATCAGCTGGCCAAAACCCCTGACTGCCTCGATACCCTCACCTCCCAAGCCGTCTACTACTACGCCGGTCTCTGCTTTGCCCAACTCGAAGAAGAACAAAATGCCCGAGACTCCTTCCAAAAAGGTCTCGATCTAAAAATCTCTGGCCCTCTCACCGCAAAAATCACCCAAGAGTTGGCCGAACTGACCCCCACCGCCGCTGGTCAGTGACCCGCCCCCCGGGCAAGCCCTACCTCTCCGCCTTCGCCATCCAGCGACGCGTCCGAACGCTCGGGGCCTCGATTCGCCAAACCTACCAAAAACGCCCACTCACCATTGTTGCCCTCCTCAAAGGCAGTGTCTTCTTTGTCGTCGACCTCCTCCGTCACCTCGATCCCGATACCGAGGTGGAGTTTTGGAATATCTCCAGCTACGAGGGCACCCGCTCCACCGGAAAGATTCGCGGCCTGGAACACTGCCGAGGAAACTTTCGCGGCCGAGACGTGCTCCTCATCGATGATATTCTCGATTCCGGTCTGACGCTCGACCGCACCCGCGCCCACGCCAAGAAACTAGGGGCGCGCACCGTCCAGATCTGCGTTCTTTTAAGCAAAAAGAGAAAGCGGGTGCGAAATATCCGCGCCCGCTGGGTCGGCTTTAAAATCAAAGACGAATTTGTCGTCGGCTACGGACTCGACCTTGACCAACGCTACCGGGCTCTTCCCTCCATTCGCACTCTGCCGTCGAAATCTTTTTAAGATTCGGCAATGTCCTCGTTCCACAACTCGGGCTTGGCTCGAATAAAATCCCCCATCATCTCCACCAACCCTGGCTGATCCAAAATCACCACCTCCACCCCCTGCGATCGCAGAAAATCAGGCGCTCCGGGAAAGTTCACCGCCTCCCCCACCACCACCCGGGGAATCTTAAACTGAACGATCGTCCCAGAGCACATGAAGCACGGGCATAAGGTCGAATAGATCACCGTATCCCGATAACTCCTTTGCCTGCCTGCATTCATGAGGCAGTCCATCTCCCCATGCAAAATGGCACTGCCTTTTTGTACCCGCTGATTATGGCCCCGTCCGACAATCGTATTCCCACGAACTAAAATCGAGCCGATCGGAATCCCCCCCTCCGCCAACCCCTTTCGTGCCTCTCCCTCCGCCTCCTTCATCCATCGAAGGTCGTCCGCCGTAGGCTTCATTCGTTTGCCTTGGCGGTGGATGACCGCACCACCAACTCCCCCTTGGCCAGTTGCGGTCTCATCTCTCCACTTTCCCCCCGCGCTTCTTTCCAGGCCTCAAAACCTAATCTTCCCAAACTCGGGAACCGTACGGTCGTTAATGGCACCACCCCGTGCCGCGCAAAATCCCCATCCCCCACTCCGGTCACACTGACGGAATTCGGAACCAAAACCCCTCGCTGGACGCACGCCCGAATCACCCCACTCGCCAGCACATCGGTTCCACAAATGACCCCCGTCGGTGGCTCCTTTTTCTCAAGCAATTTTTCCATTTCCCGCGCGGCCTCCTCCGAGGCCAACCCCACCATCTTGGCCCCACCCGTCAGGCTCATTCCCCTTTTCTCCACCCCCTCCTGGACGGCTTGCCAATGCAGAGCATGACTCCGCGCGGCCGAGTGCCCCCCCAAATAAGCCACCCTGCGATGGCCCAGATCATACAAATGATCCAAGACTAGATCCGCTGCCCCCCTCATATCCCGCACCACCCAACTCACTCTCCCGCTTCCTAAGCCCACATCCGCCGGATACCGCTTTAAAAATAGCAGGGGAAACCCCACCCGATTGGCAATTTCCAAAGCCGTCGAACGATGCTCCGTGCTGATCCTCGGTAATATGAAAATCGCCTCCGCCCCTCGCCCCATCATCGCCCGCACCTGCTCCGCCTCCTCCTGGGCGGTTCGCGCCAATCCCACCAAAACCGCAATCCCCGCCTCCTGTGCCGCCTCCGCTAAGCCAGCCGAAAGCATCGCCCCCTCCTCTGAGGTTAAATCTGGCAGGATCATGCCAACCCAACCGCTCTGCTTTACCCGCAAACTACGAGCCGCTTCGTTCGGCCAATATCCGCGCCGGTCCGCTTCTGCCCGAACCTTCGCCTTCGTCGCCAGACCAATATCGGGCGCGTCCCTTAACGCTTTCGAAACGGCCATCACCGATAAGCCCAATCCCTCCGCCAAATCACGTAAACGTACTTTCACACCGCTTCCGGATCCTCCGCCAATATGGACATAAACTCTTCCGCTGTTTTGGCCGCCAATAACTTGGCTCGCACATCATCCTGCCGCAAGAGTCGCGCCATCACCCCAACCAGCGCGAGATACTCCGTCACCATTCTTCGAGGTGTTCCGATGACAAAAATGAAGTGAATCTTCTCGCCCGCATTTTCGAAATGGACCCCCTCCACGCTCCGCCCCACCGCCAGAACCAGCCGCTTCACGTGATCCGTCCTCGCGTGAGGAAAGGCCACGCCGTTCCCTAAACTCGTCGCCTCCAATCGCTCCCTCGCTAAAAGCTCATCATAAAATCCCTGAAATTGAATCACCCCCTCGTCCTTTTCCAAAAGGGCCGCGACGCGATGAATCGCCCCGGTTCGCTTCGTTTCCGTCAAATCCAGCAGGATATGACCGGGTTGCAGGAGCTCGGACAATTTCATCGCTCCACCCCCGCTGCTCCGCTCCATCCCAGTTTCTGTCGGGCCAAGCCGTAAAATCCAAATCCGGTCGGATGAATCAGTCGCACGACCGGACGACCCACCTCCACCCGCAACGTCCCACCCCGCTGTAAATTTCCCACCTTTTTCCCATCAACTCGCACCACGGCCATCGGCTCCCCCGGGCTTAAGGACAACTCCACTCCCTCCTGCTCCCCTACGACCACGGGTCTCTGGGCCATCGCATGGGCACAGACCGGAGTAAGCACCATAGCTCTGGCTCGCGGGCTCACCAGCGGCCCCCCGGCCGACAACGAATACGCCGTCGAACCCGTCGGACTCGCCACCAATAAACCGTCCGCGTGATACTCACTCAACACCTCTCCACCCACCTTGACCAAAACCCGCACCATCAGCTGCCCATCTTGTGGCCCGACTGAAACCTCATTCAGTGCACTCCACGCCTGACGCCCACCCGTCAGCCTGACCGACAGCACCGTCCGGCTGCTCACCCCATACCGACCACGCAAAATCTCCGGCAACACCGTGCCCACCTCCCCTGCCTTGACCGATGTGAGAAATCCCAACGAACCCAGATTGATTCCTAACAGAGGAACCCCCCAACCAATCGTCGCTTGGGCCGCATGCAACATCGTGCCGTCTCCACCCCCGACCACCACCGCATCGATCCGATCCCGCTTGGCCCTAGCCAGCCCGCTCTCCGAAACCCATCTTGCTTGCACCCCCGCCTGCGCAAAGATCGATTTCAAAACCATCGCCACCCCCACCGCCCCAGGCTTACCACGGCGCAGACACACCAAGACGCGACGAATCCTGCGACTAGAACTAGCTTGAGCACGGGCCATACCCCACAATTCCCCGAAACTCCCTGCCCCTCAAGAGGATTCCCACTCTTGCGCCCATCGTCTCGTGAAGTATTGTAAAACTCTCATGCCGCGGTTCCCCCTCAACCACGCGATGCCCCGACCTCAGGGGCTCTATCACCCTTCCCAAGAGCACGATGCTTGCGGCGTGGGTATTGTCGCCGACATTCAAGGTCGCCGCACCCGCTCCATTTTGGAACGTGCACTAAGCTGTGTATGCCAACTCGCTCACCGTGGCGCCCTCGATGCGGACGCCAAGTCTGGGGACGGAGCCGGCGTCCTGACCCAAATTCCTACGAAGCTCTTCCGCCGTGAGGTTGAGAAACTCGGTCACCAGCTCTACGGCGAGGGAGACCTCGGAGTCGGCTTTTTCTTTCTTCCACCCCAAGATAAGTACGCCCAAGCCCACATTCGCCGTATCGCTGAAGAAGTCATCACTCGCCGCGGCCTCGTCTCACTTGGCTGGCGCGTCGTCCCCGTCAATCCCCGGATCCTTGGGGAAAAAGCGGCCCGTTCCGCACCGCGGATCGAACAGCTTCTCGTGGCTCGTCCCGATGCCAAAAAACTTTCCGACGATGCTTTCGAAATGACCCTCTTCCTCGCCCGCAACGAAATCGAACATCGTTGCGCCACCGATCGTACCCCTCCTTTCTATATTCCCTCCTTCAGCTCCCGCACCATCGTCTACAAAGGGATGCTGACCGGTACCCAACTCAAAAGCTTCTATCTCGATTTGCAAGATCCCGCCTACGAAACTGCCCTCGCTGTTTTTCACCAACGCTACAGCACCAACACCTTCCCCACTTGGCCCCTCGCACACCCCTTTCGTATGGTCGCCCACAATGGCGAGATCAATACCCTCCGCGGCAATCGCCACTGGGTTCACGCGCGGGAAGCTGACCTTTCTCATCCCGGGCTCGACCCCGCCGATCTTCCTCTTCTCCACCCGATCATTCAGCCCGGCGGGAGCGACTCCTCCAGTCTCGATAACGCGTTCGAACTTCTCTCCATCTCGGGACGAGGCCCCTTGCACGCCATGCTCATGCTTGTTCCTTCCGCCTATCGCTCGGAAGACTCCCTTTCGCCCGACGTTCGTGCCTTCTACGAATATCACGAATGCCTCAACGAGCCTTGGGATGGTCCCGCCGCCCTCGCCTTTAGCGACGGGAAAATCGTCGCCGCCTGCCTCGATCGTAACGGCCTTCGCCCGGCCCGCTATAAAATCACCAAGGATGGACTCTTTCTTATGGGCTCCGAGGTCGGCATCGGCGACATTCCCGAAAAATCGGTCATTGAAAAAGGTCGCCTCGCCCCCGGAGAAATAATCGCGGTCGATACGATCCACAAAAAACTCCTGCGCGACGCCGACATCAAAAAATTAACCGCCTCCGAGAAACCGTACGGCCAGTGGGTGAAGGACGGCTTGCAATCCCTCTCCTTACCCACCCCCCAACTCCCGCCCGTGCCGGCCGACCTTACCTCAACTCTCCTGTCCTTTGGTTACAGCGAGGAGGAGCTCAAAGTCGTCCTGCTTCCCATGATTCAAAAGAGCGAGGAAGCCACCGGCTCGATGGGAGACGATGCCGCTCTCGCGATCTTCTCCCGTCGGGCACGCCTCTTTTATCAATACTTCCGCCAACTCTTTGCCCAAGTAACCAACCCGCCGATCGACCCGATCCGCGAAAAGCTGGTCATGTCCACCACCGTGTACTTGGGGACGCGCCCCAACTGGCTGACCGATGGACCGGAACACGTTCGACTCCTACGGCTCGACTCCCCCGTCATCTCGCCGGCCGAATTGCCCGCAATTCTATCCCGTAAAGAATCCCACCTGCGCTCCAAGACGATCCCGGTTCTGTTTCCCGTGTCTGGCGGGGTGGATGCGTTTCAAAAACGACTCCGCCAAATCAGCGAGGAGGCGGCCGCCGCCGTGCAAGAGGGGGTTTCGATTCTTTGCCTTTCCGATCGCGGAACCACCGCGCAACAGGCTTCCCTACCCATGCTTCTGGCGGTCTCCGCCGTGCATCACAGCCTGATCCGTGCCGGCCTGCGCATGCGCACCTCTCTCATTGCCGACACGGCTGACTGCCGCGACGTTCACCACTTCGCCTGCCTGATTAGCTTTGGCGCTTCTGCCATTTCTCCCTACCTCGTGTGGGAGCTGGCCGCTCGCTGGCAGGCGGAAGGCGCTCTTCCCGACCTCGATACCCCCAAAATCATCTCCGCCTACCGCCAAGCGGTCGACAAAGGCCTCCTCAAAATCATGTCGAAAATGGGCATCTGCATGCTCAGCAGCTACCACGGCAGCCAACTTTTTGAAGCCGTCGGGATCGGGCCAAATCTGATTCAAGGACACTTCACCGGCACCCCATCGCAAGTGGGCGGAATCGAAATCGCCGAATTGGCCGATGAAACGATCCGCCGCCATACCGAAGGCTACGCCGCCGCTGCCGCCAGCACCGAACGCCTTCCCGATGCTGGCGTCTACCGCTGGCGTCGGGACGGCGAGACTCACGCCATTACCCCTCCCACGATCCAAGCCCTCCAAGCCTTTGTCGGCCTGAAAGGCGCCGATCAGCGCAACTCCCCCGCCCAATTCCAAACCTATGTTGACTCTCTCAACAAGAGCACTCCCATTACCATTCGCCACCTGCTCCGCTTGAAAAAAGGTCGCACCGCGATCCCCTTGGAGGAGGTCGAGCCCGCCGAGGATATCCGACGCCGCTTCACCACCGCCGGAATGTCACTCGGCGCTCTATCCCCCGAAGCGCATGAAGTGCTCGCCATCGCCATGAATCGGATTGGCGGCAAGTCGAACTCGGGCGAGGGAGGAGAAGACCGCGCTCGCTTTGCCACGATGGAAAACGGCGACTCAAAAAATAGCCGCATCAAGCAGGTTGCCTCGGGTCGGTTTGGGGTTACCGCCGAGTATCTCGCCAGCGCGACGGAGCTAGAGATCAAGATTGCCCAAGGGGCCAAACCGGGGGAAGGCGGGCAACTTCCAGGTCACAAAGTATCCCCTCTCATTGCCACTCTGCGTCGCTCCACTCCTGGAGTGATGCTGATCTCCCCTCCTCCCCACCACGACATCTACAGTATCGAAGATTTAGCCCAACTGATTTACGACTTAAAGCAGGTCAACCCCCGCGCCAAGGTTTGCGTCAAGCTCGTCGCGGAGGCTGGCGTCGGCACGATTGCGGCCGGAGTCGCCAAAGCTCACGCCGATGTAGTTTTGATCGCCGGACACGATGGCGGCACCGGTGCGTCTCCCCTCTCCTCCATCAAATACGCCGGAAGTCCGTGGGAACTAGGGGTAGCCGAGACGCAGCAGGTTCTTCTTCTCAATGGCCTCCGCAATCGCATCACTCTCCGCACCGACGGTGGAATTCGGACGGGACAGGATATCGTCATTGCCGCTCTTTTAGGCGCGGAAGAATTTAACTTTGGCACCTCGGCTCTGATTGCCTTGGGCTGCGTTTTTGTTCGCCAATGCCACTTGAACAACTGTCCAACGGGTGTCGCCACGCAGGACGACAAATTCCGGGCCAAGTTCCGGGGTACTCCCGAAGCGGTGGTGGATTTCTTTAATGCGGTGGCCGAAGATGTCCGCAAAATTCTCGCTTCGCTTGGGGCTCGTAAGTTGGATGAGATTATCGGCCACCCGGAACTTCTCGAATCCTTCGTTCCCGAAAATCATCCGAAAGCGGCCACGGTTAATTTGGCTCCGCTCCTCACCGTGCCCGATATCGATCCGCTGGCCCCCCGGCACCACACTTGGGAGCGGAACGATAAGCTGGAAGATCAACCCATCGATGCGCGCATTTTGCAGGACGCCAAAGACGCCTTGTCAAAAAAGCGAAAAGCGAAACTTAGTTACAAAATCAACAACTCCCATCGTTCCGTCGGGGCTGCTCTGAGTGGGGAGATTGCCTACCGCTACGGGGACGAGGGGCTGGCCGACGGAAGTATCACGCTCAAGTTTGAGGGCTCCAGTGGACAATCCTTTGGGGCCTTTCTTGTCCAAGGCGTCAAGATGACGCTGTTGGGCGAGGCCAATGATTACGTCGGAAAATCGATGTCGGGTGGGGAGATTATTCTCATCCCGGCCAAGGGAACTACCTTTGATCCCTCGAAAAATTCGATCTGTGGCAACACCTGCCTTTACGGTGCGACGGGGGGGAAACTCTTTGCTTATGGTCAGGCGGGGGAACGCTTTGCCGTCCGTAATAGCGGTGCCACTGCGGTGATTGAGGGGGTGGGGGACCACGGTTGCGAATACATGACAAGGGGTACCGTCGTTGTCTTGGGCCCGACCGGTAAGAATTTCGGTGCAGGCATGTCGGGCGGTCTGGCCTATGTCTTGGATGAGGACGGAACCTTTGCGCAACGCCACAACCCGGGAATGGTGGGTTTGGAAAAACTATCGGGCGGGGAGGATTCGAAATCCCTGCAAGCCCTGATCTATCAGCACCTCGAGGCCACCGAGAGTAAGAAAGCCAAAGAAATTCTCGCCCAGTGGGAAACTTACTTGCCGAAGTTTTATAAAGTGGTCCCTCATCCCCCGGTTTCCACCCTCCCGCCTGCTCAACCTGTCTCGATCCCCGCCATCGCGAAGGTTTAATTTTTCCGCTCCGATCGGTTCGGCTTTTTTGTTAGGGTTATCGAATGCTGCGCACCTTCCTCTCGGGAAAGATTCATCGCGCCACCGTGACCGATGGCTCACCCGATTACGAGGGAAGCTTAGGGGTGGCGCTCGATCTGCTGGATGCGGCTGGGTTACGCCCGGGTGAAAAGGTCTTGGTCGGCGTGATCAACAGCGGGGCTCGCTTTGAAACTTATCTGATTCCAGCCCCAGCGGGCAGTGGTTCCATCGTCTTAAACGGCGCCACCGCTCATCTTGGCAAAAAGGGTGATCTGCTGACGATTATGGCGTTTGCTCTACTTGCCCCAGACCAGATCAAAACCCACCGCGCTAAGTCAGTTCTCCTACGCCCAAACAATAAAATCGAAAAGATCTCCGAAATCACCCCTATATCTCCTTGATTTGCAACATCTTGCGTGGGGTCGTAGGTCGAATAAGTCGTTCTCCATCATGGGTTTAGGTGGGGGTTTTTTGAAATTGGGGTCGTAGGTCGAAATCAATCTTTCACGCAACGAAACCCAAGGTGTGAGGTTCCCGTACTCACCTCACCCTTACTCCTCGTGCCTAGAATGTATCGGGCACAAAACTGGTCCGAACAGAGGAACGACCCACCACGGTGTACCTTTTTCATCGCACCAGGTTCCTCTGGATCGAAACTGTGCTCGGGGCCATGGGGATTCCTGACCACACCTTGAGCGGAATCTTGTTCGTAACTATCTGCTCGGTACCAGTCAGAACACCACTCCCACACATTTCCCGATAAGTCATACAACCCATAAGGATTCGGCGGATATTTTTTCACAGGAGCAATCCCTTTCCATCCATCTTCCCCCGTATCGGAGCTTGGAAAGTTTCCCTGCCAGGTGTTCGCCATCCACTTTCCACCAGGCCGAAACTCATTCCCCCAAGGGTACGTTTCGCCGTCCCTGCCACCTCGCGACGCCCGCTCCCACTCTGCCTCCGTCGGCAACCTCTTCCCCACCCACTTGGCGTATGCTTCCGCATCCTGAAAGGCCACATGCACAACTGGAAAACTTCCCTTTCCCTTCAGGTCACTTTTGGGTCCCATCGGGTGATTCCAACAAGCCCCAGGCACATAACTCCACCAAGCGGCAAAATGATTTAGTGCTACCGGACGATCGGGTGACTGAAAACAGACTGACCCAGGTATCAACACATCCTCGGGAGCACCTGGAAAATCCTCCGCTTTAGGCTTCCGCTCCGCCACGGTCACATAGTGAGTCGCATCGATAAATTTCTGAAACTGGTCGTTGGTCACCTCTGCCTCGTCCATCCAAAATCCATCCACCTCCACCTCATGGGTCGGCTGCGAATCAGCAAAACCACTACGAAGCAACGTGCAGGTCGGTTTTTTTGGGTCGGCCGCCGACAATGCTTGCTGACAAGCCTCTGGCCTTGGCCCACCCATCGAAAATTTCCCTCCTGGAATCCAAACCATTCCCTCGTGAGACACCCCCTTGGGTGCTTCTTCCCGAAGCGGACGCTGGCAGCCTCCACCCAAGACAAGAATCCCAACCCAAAGACAAAGTGACCCGTAATTCATCAATCCCAGTCTCGCCCAAAAAGACTCCTACCTCCAGACGACAATTCCCAGACTCGCCATTTTACGATGATTCACCTATATTTTTACTTCGCTCGGACGCTTAGCTTAGTGGTAGAGCGCCTGCTTCACACGCAGGAGGTCACTGGTTCAATCCCAGTAGCGTCCATTTACTTTTTTCGGCCGGTCCAGTGATCCGCCACCACCGCGATCACCAGATCCCCCGTCACGTTAATGCTGGTCCGGCACATATCCAGAAACCGATCGACACCCAAAATGAGCGCAATCCCCACTCCCGTGTTATCCGGGTTGACCCCCAGCGAAGCCAGCACCGCCGCAATCATCGGCAAGGTTCCACCCGGAACACCCGCCGTGCCCATGCTGGCAATCAAAGCATAACCCGCCACCACCGCTTGCTGGGTCAGGCTTAAATCCACCCCGGCCGCCTGCGCCAGAAAAATCACGGTCACCCCCTCATACAAGGCCGTTCCATTCTGATTCGTGCTCGCCCCGGCCGTCAGAACAAACCTCGATATCTCGGGCCGAAGCCCTAAGGGTCCCTCCGCCGCCCGCAATGTCACGGGCAACGTCGCACTGCTCGAGGCCGTGGCAAATGCCGTCGAGAGAGGCTCGCGAATCCCCCTCCAAAACTTACCCAGATCATATTTCCCCAAAATCCGGAGCAAGATCGGATACACTCCAAAGCCTTGCAGTGCCAACGCCAGTAGCACCGTCAGACCAAAAGTCCCCAAATAGCCCAACAACTCCGGACCTGTCCTGAAAAAAGAAAGGCAAGTGAGGCAAAATACTGCCCCCGGGGCCCACCGAATCAGCCCGCCAATCAGCTGCATGCATATTTCAAAAGTTCGTTCCCACGCCTGCCTCATCGCTCCTCCACGGCTCTCCGGCAAAAGTAACATCAGTAACCCGAGGCCAACCGCCAGTCCTAAAATCGCCAGCATCATTTTGGCGGACGATTCCCATCCCAACCACCCCGCCAGCAGCCCAAACGGGTTTCCCGGGATCAGATTCACCGCTTGGGCAAGAAATCCACTGCCCTGTCCCATCGCGATCTCCGCCGCAGGCGGAACTTTGCCTGCCATGCTTTTGCCCGGATGAGTTAGATTAACCAAAGCCAAAGCCACCAACACACTCGATGCACCTAAAAGCAAAGCGAGCGCAAATGCCGTCAGGGCGGTTCGCCCCAGTCGCAACAAACTCCCAGCCGAAGCAATGGCCAGGGGGAGCGCCGTTAAAAGAACTGGAATCACGAGCAGAAAGAGTAGCCTTAAGAACAGCTCCCCCCACGGCTCGACCCACGCTTGCAGAAAAGGACCCGCATTCGGCTGCCACGCGCGTAGCCCCAGACCCGTACCCACGCCCGCGACCAACCCGGCCAGCACCCACCAAGGAGAACGCTTTTCCATGAATTGATCTTACCCAAAAATTGCTGGTTGAATACCTTTCGCTAGAGACGTGCGACCAGTAACTCTCGTTGGTAAATCATCTCCTTGGGCAAGTCGTGGTATAATTTGAGAAAGAGCTCGTTTTGCAAGACCAACTCTTTTCTCCACTCTTCCGGGTTGATGTTCATCATCGCCTCGAACCGCTCGCGGGTCATCCCAGCCAAGCCGTCTACGTTCACATCTTCAAATCGCGGCACCCACCCGATGGATCTCTCCCGCGCATCTTTCTGCCCGTGGCAACGGCCAATGATCCACTCCAGCACCCTCATATTTTCCCCAAATCCAGGCCAATAAAACTTTCCCGCTGCATCCTTGCGGAACCAGTTCACATGAAAAATCCTTGGCAAAATCTCGATATGCCGCCTCATCTCCATCCAGTGATCGAAATATTGGCCCATATTGTATCCGCAGAAAGGAAGCATCGCCATCGGATCACGCCGTACCTGCCCCACCGACCCCGCCGCCGCCGCCGTGGTTTCCGAACCCATCGAGGCACCGACAAAGACCCCATGAAACCAGCTAAACGCCTGGAAAACCAAAGGCATGGTCGACGCACGCCGCCCACCAAAAATGATCGCACTGATCGGGACTCCCCTTGGATCATTCACCTCCTTGGCCAAGGCGGGGTTATTGATGCTCGGAGAGGTAAACCGGCTATTGGGATGAGCCGCCGCTTTCCCACTCAGGGGATCCCAGGGTTGCCCCTGCCAGTCGATCAGGTTGGGCGGAGGAGGGTTATCTTTTCCCTCCCACCAAACATCACCATCTGGAGTCCGAGCCACATTGGTGAAAATCGTGTCACGGGACATCGCTTTCATGGCATTGGGGTTGGACTTCTCATTGGTTCCAGGCACCACCCCGAAATAACCGTTCTCGGGATTAATGGCTCGAAGGCGTCCATCTTCTCCTGGCTTCATCCACGCGATGTCGTCCCCAATCGTGGTTAATTTCCATCCTTGGTAAGCGGCGGGCGGAATCATCATGGCGAAATTCGTCTTTCCACAAGCCGACGGAAAAGCCGCCGCCACATAAGTTTTCCGCCCCGTCGGATCCTCGACACACAGAATCAGCATATGCTCGGCCAACCAACCCTCGTCCCGCCCCAAATAAGAAGCGATCCGCAGTGCCAGACACTTCTTCCCAAGAAGGGCGTTCCCCCCATAGCCCGAGCCCACGGAAATGATCTCGTTCTCCTCTGGAAAGTGGGAGATGTAACGGCGCTCAGGCTGGCAGTCTAAAACGGAGTGGGTTCCGCGATTAAACTCCTCCCCGGACCCCAAGTGATCCCAAGCGACTTTTCCCATTCGTGTCATAATTCGCATATTGAGCACGACGTAGATCGAATCGGTGAGTTCGATTCCCACCTTGGAGAGAGGAGAGCCCGGCGGCCCCATCAGATAGGGAATGACAAACATCGTCCTCCCCTTCATCGAGCCCGCCAACATTCCCCTCAATTTTTGTCGCATGGCCTTGGGCTCCATCCAGTTATTGGTCGGCCCAGCCTCTTTCTCCCGTCGCGTGCAGATAAAGGTGCACTGCTCCACCCGAGCGACGTCGTTCGGATTCGAATGGTGATAGTAACAGTTCGGCCACTTTTTGGGGTCCAGCGGAATGAAGACGCCCTGCTGAACCGCCTGCTCCGTCAGGTACTTTTTTTCCGCCTCCGACCCATCACACCAGAAAACGTGATCTGGCTTGGTTCGCTCCATCAGCTCCCGAACCCACCCTAGGACACATTCATTTTTGGGCTTCGTCTGACCCAGATCTTTCGTCGGTAGCGTGGGAGCTATGGGCACCATCCCTTAAGAATAGGGGTCCATGGCTCGTAAGAAATGATCAATTTAAGAACTGCACTTTCCGCATCCTGACCCCTTGCCCCCTTTGGTTTTGAAAAGACGAATCACCAGATAGACAAGAGCACCCAGAACCACGCCTCCCGTTACCCATCCCTGCCAATCCCCGCTCATCTTAAGAAAATCCTAACGCTCGACCCACAATTTGAACAAGCCAAGCAGCCCCATATGCCAAACCAGTCATATAAAGCATCATAAAGGCGGGCCAGCCCCATCCTCCCGTTTCCCTCTTGGCCACCGCCACTGTGCTCAAGCACTGCAGGGCATAAACATAGAAAACTAAAAGAGATAAACAGGTTAAAGGAGTGTAGATCATCGCCCCATCGGGCCAGGTGGCACTTTGCATCGCTGCGACCAGACCCTCCTGTTCCCCGCCCACGTGATAAACTATCGACATCGTACTGACAAACACCTCTCGGGCGGCCAAAGACGCGACTAACCCAATCCCGATTCGCCAATCAAAACCCAAAGGGCGAATGATCGGTTCAATCCAACGGCCAAGCTGACCCGCATAGCTTCCCGCCAAGGTCTCGGTCGAATCGTCCGATCGGACCGGAAAACTGGATAAAAACCAAAGCAAGATCGACAGAGCCAAAATCACTGTGCCCGCACGCCGCAGAAAGATAACCGCACGCTCCCACATCCTCAGAGCCACCGTTCGCAACGCCGGTCGCCGATAGGGGGGCAGCTCTAAGATGAGTGGGGGAGAACCTCCCCCCAACATCTTCTTTCGAAATAACCAGGCCAAAAGAAAAGCTGAGCCGGTTCCCAAAGCATAAAGACCCAGCATCCCCAACGCTTTTCCCCAAACGGGAACCAGTGCCACGGGCACGGCCGCCGCCGTCAGCGTGGTGTAAACGGGAATCCGGGCGGAACAACTCATCAGCGGCGCGATCAAAATGGTGGTTAAGCGATCCTTCGGATCCTCCACCGTTCGGGTGGCCATGATACCGGGAATGGCGCAGGCATAGGAGCTGAGCAGAGGAATAAACGACTTTCCACTTAACCCGACCCGGTGCATGACCCGATCCAAGAGAAAGGCGGCGCGCGCCAAATATCCCGAATCCTCCAGAATCCCAAGAAAGAAAAAGAGAATCAGAATTTGCGGTAAGAAAATGACGACGCCACCCACCCCCGCCAATACCCCATTCACCAAAAGATCACGCAAAACACCCGCCGGCATTTGTGTTTCCAAAGACTGCCCGGCCCAGGTGAAACCTGCGTCGATCCAATCCATCGGGTAAGAGGCGATCGAAAAAATCGAAACAAAAAGCGATAGCATCATCACCGCCAGCACTCCCCATCCCGCCACCGGATGCAAAACCGCCGCGTCGATCCAATCGGTCCAACTGGCTACCCGCTTGTTCCCCATAACTCCGGCCTCACCCAAAAGATTCCGCACATACTCGTATCGGGCATGAATCACCGCCGCCGACCAATCATACGCCTCTTTGCTAAATCTCTCGCGCCACGCTCGGGCTAGTTTTTTTGCGCCTTCGGGTCCCGAGTTGGAACCCGCCAGAAGCTCTAGAGCTTTTCCCTCAGCGTGGGCTTCGGCCGGCAGCCACTCCCGCCAGGCGGCGGCAATCTGCCCCACCGCGGCCGCCAGGGGGGGAGGCATGGTCCACTGCCTCGGTCCTGGATGAGTCCGGCTCTGTCCTAAGGCGGCCCGCAATTCGACCAACCCTTTGCCCCGATGGGCTTGCGTCGGAATAAAAGGAACCCCCAGCTTTTGGCTCAACTCCTCCGGACGTAGCCGGACTCCTCTCGCTTCAGCCATATCCACCATGTTCAAGGCGACCAGCACAGGCAGGCCGAGCTCCATCACTTGGGTCACGAGAAAAAGATTCCGCTCGAGATTGCTCGCATCGACGACACACAGAACTGCATCCGGACGGGGCACACTAGGTGCCTCACCCCGCAACACCTGCCAGGCGATCTTTTCATCCGGGGATCGCGGCGACAGGCTGTATAAACCCGGAAGGTCAATGAGCTCAATCGCCTCCCCGTGAAGGGTATAAGCCGTTCCCGTCCTCTTTTCGACCGTCACCCCCGGGTAATTTCCCACTCGTTGCCGCAGACCGGTCAAAGCGTTAAAGAGCGTGCTTTTGCCTGCATTCGGATTTCCGATCACCGCTACCCAGCGTTTGGTTGGATCCTGATTCATCGGCAAAACGGGGCGTCTCCCCCGCAAAAAAGTGCTTTAAGACCTTCCGTCCACATGCTCGACCAGAATTTGCTTGGCCAAGCGGGCGCTCAAGGCGACCCGAGTCCCGCACACCCAACAAACCAGATCGGCTCCCCCACGGATTTTCGTGACTAACGCGTTCTCACAAAAACCCATCTCCCGCAGCCGCTGGCAAGTGGTCGGCGCACACTCCAATCGGCTGACCCGAACCTCCGTCCCAGGCCCAACTTGCGTCAGATTTAGTGAACTTATATCCACATTTGGAATCTGCCCCTTTTGAGACTCAGTTGCAAGTACTCCCCCCCTTGGTGCCAGGTGTGGTGCCAGGTGTGGTGCCAGGTGTGGTGCCAGGTGAAAGACCAGGTCCCGCGTTGTAAAGCTATACGCACCAACGATAGAGCATGAGATAAACCAGAACCCCGGTCACCGAAACGTACATCCAGACGGGCCACACCCAAGGAGTCAGCCTCTTGTGCTTTTCGAACTGGCCGGTCGCCGCAAAGTACACTGCCGCCAAGATAAACGGCAAATTGATCACGGCTAAGATAGTGTGCGGAATCAAAATAAGGAAATAGAGAGCACGGATCCAACCCTGCATCGGAAAGAGCTTTGGCCCCACCGTAAATTTATGAAGCAGGTAAGAGGCTAAAAAAACGGTCGAAACACAAAATGCCGTCGCCATGATTTTCTTGTGGGCGGCCTTGTTTCCCCGCTTGATCTGGATCCATCCTGCCAGAAGTAGCAGGGCGGTGGCGGCATTCAGGCAAGCATTTAGCAACGGCAAATCGTGAAGGGTCATGGAATCGAAGGATGGATCTCCTGCTCTTTCAAAACGGAACCTACATCAGGAAGAACCCGTGCCAATAGATCAGGTTCGGTCCCATTATAGTAGGCGCGAACTCTTCCCTGCCCATCGATCAGCGCAACCTTCGTGCTGTGGAGCATTTTCCCAGCTTGCGGAACCGATTCAGGTGGATTCTCCTCCACCGCGAGTTTGAATCCCTCCCTCGCCAAACGAAATGTCTCCGTGAGCGATCCAGTCAAAAACCACCAGTTGCTCCCCGCCCCATATTGATCCGCATACTTGCGCAGCTTTTCCGGTGTGTCCGTCTCGGGATCGACGGTGATCGAGACAACCTTCACTTTGCCTTTCGTTCTCCGCACCGCTTGGGCCACCTCTCCCATTCTCGTAGTCAGGATCGGGCACGGCCCTGGACAGGTCGAAAAGAAGAAGTCCGCCAGCCACACCTCCCCTTTCAGATCCGCTAAGGTCTTGATTTCCCCACTTCGCTCCGTCAGGCGAAAGTCAGAAATTTGCCCCAAGATAGGCAACGCCGGAAAATCTTGCCGCTCGGCCGAAGTCCATATTTCCCGAACCCCTGCCACCATGACCGCCACCAGCCCGGCCACGAGCAACGCCCAAATCGCGGCGGTGAGGTGACGATTCGCGGGGCGTGGACCGGTGGAGGCCGGCGATTCTGGGGTCACGAACGCCGACTAACCTGAACCGCGCAGGCCATGACCAAGAGTAATGTAGTGGCGCAGACAATCGAAAAATCGTGCGATAAATCAACGGGCAGGGGCATGCCCGGTCGCGTGGCCAGCAGACCCGCCAAGGCATCGTGCCCATAACTCAAAGGGTTAAAGTGCATCAACGTCCGAATCCATCCAGCGGCACCGGAGGGAGGAAACAAGGCCCCACTCAAAAACCAGAGAGGAACGAAAAAGAGATTGATCAGGGCATGGAATCCCTGCGTGGAATCCATCGGCCAGGCGATGAGAAATCCCAACGCCGTTAACCCGACCGCCAGGACCGAAATGATGGCGAGGAGATAGAAGAGCACCCGCGCATCGGGATGGTAATCCGAGTAAGGTGCCAGCAGGACAACCACGATAGCCTGGAATACGGCCAACAAGGTTCCTCCGATCAGTTTACCAAAGAGGATGGCCGAGCGCCCGTCTGGGGCGACCAGCACGCCCTGCAAGAATCCCTCCCGGCGGTCTTCAATGACGGAGACCGTGGAGAAAATGGCCGTGAAGAGAATGATCAAGAGGACAATGCCTGGGAAAAAGTAGGTCAAATAGTCGGTTCGCTCCCGAAACCCAGGGGCCACCAACGATCGCCCCACACCCGAACCCAAGAGAAACCAAAATAGTACGGGGGTCGCCATCGCCCCGATCACCCGATTTTTTTGACGAAGGAAACGGGTCACCTCTCGAAGGGCTAAACTGTAAGAAGCTTGCATGAACATGGATTAAATCTCCCCTGGGGTTGAGGACCAAAGCCGGCCTGTTTTCTGCAGGAATAAATCCTCCAAGGTGGGACGGCAAAGGGTGACCGAGGTAACCTCTTGGCTATACTCCCGCCATAAACGAACCGCCAAGGGCGCTGCCAGCCCACGCGAGGGAACGACTTTGACTGAAGCGGGTTCAATCGTGACCTCGACCTCCCCCTCCTTGCGGATCTTGGCCGCTAATTTTTTCGGACTGTAGGTTCCAAGTCGAACATACTCTTTACCGAGAGAGCTGCGCAGCTCGGATACTTTGCCCGACGCCACAGAGTGCCCTTGATCGAGAAGTAGGATTTCATCGGCCGGCTCCGCCTCCTCCAGAAGATGGGTGGTAAAGAGAACGCTTAGTTTACGAGTGTTTCGGATTCCTGAAATAATGCTCCAGAGCTCCGATCGAATCGCCGGATCCAGTCCCGTCGTCGGCTCATCCATCAAAAGGATGCTGGGGCGAGTGAGCAGAACTTTCGCGATCTCAACCCGCCGCCTGAGCCCGCCGGAAAGGCTTTCCACCATTTCCCCGCCCCGATTTTCCACGCCCAGGGCCTCCAAGTTTTTGTTGATTCGGGTTTCCAAATCGTGAGGGTCGAGGCCATAGAGATTCCCATGATGCCGTAGATTTTCCCGAACCGTCAGTTTCATATCCACCGCCGGATTTTGGAACAGGACCCCTAATTTTTTTCTGACCGGAGTGGGGAACTGCCGCAAACTTCGCCCCCCGACAGAGATTTCCCCATCTTGGAGAGCGAAAATGGTCGAAATGATCTTGAAAAGGGTTGTCTTTCCACTTCCGTTGGGGCCGAGGACGCAAAACATTCCCCCCTCCTCCAATTTCAGGTTAATATTATCGAGGACCCGCTTTTTCCCGTAGGAGTAGCCCACCCCCTCCACCTCAACCGCAAATAAGCTTTCCGCCATAGGTTCGAATCTGACGGAAAAAAATCAGGGGGTCAAGCGATGGGGCAACGCCGAGCCGCTGGCGGACAAACAAAAAGTTAGCGAGAAAAGAAGCGACCCGATTCCCGAGCTAAATCGGCCGAGATTAACTTGGCCGGTACCCCTTGCCTCTGAAGGTAGGCCTCAATTTTAGATAAAGTACCTCCGGGAAGAGGCTTCGTGCCGCGTGTCGTGCACAGCGTTAATTCACACTGGTGGGCGATCTCCTCCGCATCCATCCCCCGTGCCTTGGCGTGCTCCACGGATAGAGTGAGACGACTTTTCCAGTAGTTCATCCGGTTGTCGGCACAACCTTGATTCACTTCATCCACCACTGCTTGGGCGAATCCCCAAATCTCCCTTTGTAAATCCTCCGATAATCGGGTCGCATGCATCCCGACCTGATGATGATGAATCTTCGAGATCATGAGAGGAGTCGAAATAGTGATAGATTCGCCCCTAAAAGACAATAATTATGTTTCTATAGGTGTAAAATAGTATTCCGATCTAAACTCTTGCTGGACAGTCGCCTATAAAAACAAGAAGCGTGGGTGATCAAACCCACGCTTCTTGCCAAACACTAGGAGATGTAAACGATCTATAGTAGTAGACAGGGATAAGGCCAAAACGTTCAAACTATTTTCAACTATTTGAGCCATTTGATCGCCAGAAAGCCCCCGATCCCCAGAAGGAATAAAAGGGTAACGGCCACCTCAAGATACTTTTCGATGTGCGGCTTGAGCTTGGCCCCCCCCAAACGGATCACTGCCGCCACCAGAAAGAACCTGCCAGCCCGACCCAAAATAGAGGCGGAGACAAGGGTAGAAATGGGAACGGCAAATACGCCCGATGCAACCGTAAAGACCTTGTAGGGGATGGGAGTAAACGCAGCTGTCAGGATAAACAGAAAAGCATTTTGCTGATAAAACCCTTCGACTTTTAAGAAAGTGGCCTCGGTAAATCCAGGCACGTGGGCAAAAAACCACGGCGCTACGGCCCCCCAAAAAGCATGACCAATCCACCACCCAAAGACCCCCCCGGTTACGGAACCCACCGTGCACCAGAAGGCAAAGTGAGCCCACTTTTTCGGATGGGCAAAACAAAGCGCTAAAAGGAGCACATCGGGCGGAATCGGAAAAAAACTCGATTCAATGAACGCAATCGTCGCTAGCGCCGGCACCGCCTGGGGCGTCGTCGCCCAGTGAATCGTCCAGTGATAGAGTCGGCGCAACCAGTTCGGCTTCGACCCCCCTTTCATCTCAATCTCACCCCCACCCCACTGGATCCGTTTCCACCGATCCTTTAGCGCCACCGCCACGAAGCCCCCGATGGCCAAGGCCGAAAGGGCCAAGATACCGTTCGGGGGCAGGATTTCTTTCCAGCCCAAGACCCCTGCCAAAAGCAAAACCAGTAAGGCCAATCCACCAGCCAAAAAAAGGGCCGTCTTGTCCGAACTATTTTCTGGGGTTTCGCTCATGAGCCCCACAATCCCGACTCCTGACATTCAGCGCAAGCCCTTGATTATAGCTTGCTGATATCAAAGTGCTTGGGCACTTCCACACTCGCTTCCCAATCGTTACCACGGAAGGGCACCTTGACGCGTTCCGCATGCAAAAACATGCCGTGCTGACCTGTACTTTTGGCCAAGGCCCTATTTTTTTCAAAATCGCCGTACGTCCGATCCCCCACAATCGGCAAATCTCTTTGCGAGCACTGAATTCGCAGCTGATGCGTCCTCCCCGTCTTCGGTTCCAACTCCAATAAGCTCATCGCTCCCGCCACTCCCTGACCCCTGCCCCTCTCCTTCATCACCGCCTCCGCCCAAGAACCGTTTCCAGGACGCGCCCGAACTCTCCCTTTCTCTTTGATCACCTCAATCCGATCCTTCCACACCGCGTTCACCCTCTCCGGCCATCCGAAAACCACCGCTACATACCTCTTTCTCACCCGATGCTGCGCAAAGGCATACTTCACCTCAGCGGCCGTCTGCTCCTCTCGGGCCACCAAAATAACCCCAGAAGTCCCTCCATCCAGTCGATGCAAAAGCCAAACCTTACCGCCACCCTTGTCGGGAGGAATGTGATACGCCTCATCCCGCAACGAATAGCTGCAGGTAAAAAGCGCTTGGGCATCTTTCCCCCCCTCTTTGGGTTGGGACCGAACCCCGCGCGGCTTGCTCAGTGCATAGAGACCCGCCGGCCCCTCCCTCACAATCTCCACCCCCGGGCCCAAAGGCCACTGACCCGATGGCTTATTTTCCGCCAACATCTTCGGCCACTCTCTGTTTTTTAAAAAAATCCCTCAATAGATCCCGACACTCCTCCGCCCTCACCCCACTTCGTATCTCACACTTATGATTCAACCCCTCAAACTGCAGCAAATTCAGCGCGCCCCCCGCCGCACCTCCCTTGGGATCCGACGCCCCATAGACAACTCTCTTGACCCTCGATAATACCATCGCCCCCGCACACATCGGACACGGCTCCTTCGTCACATAAACCGTCGCTTCGTTCAGACGCCAATCCCCTATCTCCCCCGCCGCCGCTGTCACCACCAGCATCTCCGCATGGGCCGTCGCATCCTTCAACTCCTCCACCTGATTATGCGCTTTAGTAAGGACCGCGCCATTTACCACCAACACGGCGCCGACAGGGACCTCCCCCTTGGCGGCCGCCTTCCGTGCTTGGCGTAAGGCCTCTTCCATGAAATGTTCATCTGTCACCCCACCACTCTGATGAATCCCGAGCTCCTCCAAAAGATCAAATCTCCCACCTCCCCCTGGACGCCCGGCCCGCGCACCCTCCTCCGTCTGACGGGTGCCGATCGCCTCCGCTTCCTCAACGGACAAGTCACCCAAGACCTCAAGAAACTCCCTGCCAGCCACGCCGTCCGATCCGCCATCACCTCCGCCAAAGGCCGGCTAGAGGCCGATCTCCATATCGCGGCCACACCCGACTCCCTCCTCCTTGAAACCGACTTCTCGCTTCGGGAATCAATCCGGTCCCGAATCGAAAAATTCATCGTCGCCGATGATGTCACCCTGGAAGACATCTCCTCCTCCTACACCCTAGCCCACTACACCGCCCTCACCGCTTCTCCCACCGATGCACCCAAAGACGCCCTCTCTTTTCTCTGCCCACGCTTTCGCGAGCCGGGACTCGACCTCTGGATCCCCACAACCTCCCCGTGGCAGCCAAAATCCTCCCCACTTTCCGATTGGGAACCACTCCGCATCGCTCGTGGCCTTCCTCTTTGGGGAGTGGATGTCGGACCCGACACCCTTCCTCCGGAAGCCGGGTTCGAATCCGACGCCATCAGCTCCACCAAAGGCTGCTACATCGGCCAAGAGGTTATGTCCCGTCTCCGCAGCGTCGGCCACGTCAATCGTCACCTTTGCGTTTTGGGGACGCCCAGTGCCTCCCCTCAAGGAGTGGGGGAGTGCACAAACTCAGACGGAGTGGTTGCCGGAAAAATAAGCAGCTTGGCCCCAGCGTTTCATTTTTCAATCACGCTTGCCCTCGCCATGATCAAGCGGGATTATGCCGCAGTCGGAAATTCAGTATTGGCCGGAGGGGCATCTTGGACCATTCTTCGCCATGCTTAATTCCATCAAGTCTCTTAAAATACACTTTATCGGCCTAACATTCGGATTGTTCGCAGGACTTAGTTCGTGCTCCTCACCAGAAAATAAAGTAACCCAGTCAGAACCAACCCCCACCCAAAAGGAAACTACCGACATGAAACCCACCCTCGTTGAAGAAGATATCGTCACCCTAACCACCGACGACGGCATCATCGTCATCAAACTCGATGTCATCAAATGCCCCAAGCACTCCGAAAATTTCAAAAAGCTGGTCAAAGATGGATTTT
>CAMCFB010000024.1 GCA_945874125.1 Verrucomicrobia subdivision 6 bacterium
GGGGCCAAACCCATTGTCGTCCTCAATAAAATCGATCGGGAAAATGCCGATCCCAAAAAAGTACTCGATCAAGTTTTCGATCTCTTTATTGAACTCCACGCCACCGACGCCCAGTTGGATTTTCCCGCTGTCTACGCCTCCGCCAAAGAGGGCTACGCCACCATGAAGTGGGACGGCAAAGTGACCCCCGAAATTAAGGCCGGCGGGATGACCGCCCTTTTCGATACAGTTCTTTCAGTTGTTCCCCCTCCTCAGGCCGATTTAGAAGCTCCTTTCGCGCTACTCGTGGCGAATCTGGATCACTCCGACTTCGTCGGCCGTATCTCGATCGGTCGAATTGCTTCAGGAAGCATCAAGATGGGCGACCCTGTCGCCAGCCTGAACCCAGAGGGCAAACCCGAGACGGGACGCGTCACCAAACTTTTTTCCCATCGTGGGATGGAACGCATTGAGATCGAAAGCGCATCCGCGGGAGACATAGTCGGCTTGGCCGGACTAGCTTCCCCTGAAATTAGCACCACCATCGCGGACAAACCCGATCGCGCTCCCCTTCCCTTTGTCGCGATCGATCCCCCTACCATCCACATGCAGTTCTTGGTGAACGACTCGCCCTTGGCCGGCCGCGAAGGAAAATTTCTCACCGCTCGTCACTTGCGGGAGCGCCTTGAAAAGGAAATTCGCACCAACGTCAGCCTGCGTTTTTCCGATGGGGCCAATGCTGGCTCCTTTGAGGTGAAAGCGCGGGGCGAAATGCAGATTGCGATTCTTCTCGAACAAATGCGTCGGGAAGGATTCGAAGTCCTTGTCTCCCGCCCAGAAGTTATCTTTCAAAAAGCGGCCGATGGCTCGGTGCTGGAACCGATCGAAACTTTATATGCGGAAATTCCCTCCTTCGCTTTGGGGGATATCATGGGCAATCTCGCCGGCCGCAAAGCCGAAATCGAGGACATGAAGCCCAACGGCGACAACACCTCCTTGGTGGCCGCTATTCCGACTCGCGGTTTGATAGGCTTTGAAACCGATTTGCAGAATCTGACCAAAGGTATGGGCATTATTTCCCACCTTTTTCGCGAATACGGTGCCTTCCGTGGGGAAATCCCTAGCAGGATCAACGGTGTACTCATTGCCCTAGAGGCAGGAACCTCCATGGCCTACTCCCTCGATAACTTACAAGAACGGGGCACTCTTTTCGTCGGACCTCAGGAAGATATTTATGCGGGCATGATTGTCGGCGAAAACACACGCCCGGCCGATATGGTCGTGAACCCCTGCAAAGCCAAAAACTTAACCAACATGCGCTCTCAAGGAGACGGCAAAGGAATCACCCTGACTCCTCCCCTGAAGCACAGCTTGGAGCGAGGTTTGGAATATCTGTCCGAAGACGAGTATCTCGAAGTTACGCCAAAAACACTTCGCTTCCGCAAAAAGATTCTCGACCACACCAAGCGCAAACGCTCGGAATAAGACATCCATCCCACTTTCCCGGGAAAGTGGGAGGATTAAACGGCCAGCTTGTTCTGGACCCAAACCCCGACGTCCGCCGGAGGAATCATCTCCATCCCTCCAGCCCGACGACACTTCACCTCCACCCCCCCCTTCGCGACCGACTTCGCCCCGATCGTCACCCTCCAAGGAAATCCAAGCAAATCTGCGTCCTTGAATTTCACTCCTGGTCGCTCGTCCCGATCGTCCCACAAATAATCGATCCCGGCCTTGTCCAACGAAGCGATCACCGCTTCGGTCGCCGCCTTCACTGCCGGATCCGCTAAATCCAACGTCACCAGCATTACGGTGTAAGGCGCCACCGAAGCTGGCCAACGAATCCCATCCTTGTCCTGATGCACCTCAATCACCGCCTGCAAGGTCCGAGTCACCCCAATCCCGTAACAACCCATCACCGCCGGCTGCTGCTTTCCTTCCGGATCCAAAAACTTTGCCTCCAACGCCTCGCTATACTTCGTGCCCAACAAAAACGCATGCCCCACCTCAATCCCCCGACTCACTTTCAGCTTTTTGCCCCCCGCCGAGATATCCCCATCCCGAACTTTTCTCACATCCGCCCACTGGTCGATCTTCAAATCCCTCTCCACCTCCACTCCTTTGAAATGAAAACCATTGTCGTTCGCCCCTGTCGCCATTCCCTTCTGCCCCTTCAACCCCAGATCCGCCACCACGGTCACTTTCTTTCCCTCCAAAGTCGATGCCACCGCCCCCAAACTCCCTGGCGAGGCTCCCATCGCCACTTTAATCTCCGCCTCCGCCGCCACTCGGTACCCCGCCCCCAACACCTTCCCCACCTTAACCTCCTGCACCTCATCATCCCCCCGCACCAACACCAACGCCGTCTCTTTCCCGTTTGTAAACACGAGCGTCTTGATCTGATCCTGAGCCACCACCCCATGCTTCTTCTCTAAATCGACAATCGTTCGTATGCCCGGCGTGGGAAACTTTTCCAATTTACCCTCCCCGCCTTTTCTCTCCACCGGCCTCCCCACTGCTTTCTCAATCGCGGCCGCGTAACTCCCCCCTTCCTCCGTTACCACCTCTCCCTCCCCGATCACCGCCACCACACAAAACTCATGCGAACTCGCCCCCCCCATCACCCCGGTGTCCGCTTCCACCTGTAACGCGGCCAATCCCACCCTCTCAAAGATTTTTCGGTACGCCTGCGTCATCGCCTCATAACTTTTCTTCGCCGACTCCTCGTCTGCATCAAAGCTATACGCATCCTTCATAATAAATTCTCGCGCCCGCATCAGCCCGAACCTCGGCCGAATCTCATCCCGATACTTCGTCTGAATCTGATACAGCGTCCGCGGCAACTGCCGATAGCTCTGCACCTCCCCCGCTACCAACGCCGTCACCACCTCCTCATGCGTCGGCCCCAGAATCCAGCGCCGGTCCTGATGATCCTTCACCTGAAATAAAACATCCGCCGCCGCCGTGATCCGACCACTCTTCTCCCACAATTCGGGGGGTTGCAACGCCGGCATCAAAATCTCCAACCCACCCGCTCGATCCATCTCCTCCCGCACGATCTTCTCCACCTTGCGCAACGCCCTCAATCCGAGCGGCAAAAATGTATACAGCCCACTAGTCAACTTCCTCGCCAACCCCGCCCGCAGAAGGAGTTGATGGCTGGCAATCTCCGCCTCGGCCGGAGCCTCCCGCAGCGTCGTGAGAAGAGTCTGAGTCCAGCGCATCGTCCAGACACTCTACGCCACCCCCGGTCCCGCCTCAATCCTGCAAAGGATTCCGAAACCGAATTCCCGGAAAGCGGGAAAAATCGGCATCGGCCGTCTGAATCTCCGCCCCATACTCCACCGCCAAGGCCGCCAGATGTGCATCGGATACTAAGGCCCCCTTGGCCTGCCCCTCCTGTAACATTCTCGAAAAGGTTTCCCAGTGTCGACTGGTCGGGGAAAGAATCCGGACGCACGGCTGCCGTAGCCAACTACCCACCCGATCCGATGCCTCCCGAATCGTCAGTGGATTTCGGAAAATTCGATCACTCGTCGCTAAACGCAGAAAAGCGGTCAATGTCGACCAAGCTAAGCCCACTGGATCCGAACCCGAAAGTTGCTCATCCCACCAATCTTTGGCTGGGTGATGAAATCGACTCGAACAATCCTCCGCGTAAAGGGGCAGATTCGCATCCACCAAAATCATCTTCGCTTCTCCCCCTCCTCCAACCGCTCCAATAATTCCCCAATGTTGTCCAAACTCACCCCCTCCCGTAACCCCATCTCTCGTGGCTGAGTCCGAAATCTCTTCCCCTCCCCAGATTTACCTAAGGATTGCAGCCCCGACCTCATCGCCTCGTTGACCACAAACCGAAAAGACTTCCCCATCCGCTCCGCCAAAACTTTCGCTCGATCCAAAACATCCCCATCCAGATTGATCGTTGTTCGCATTTATTGATGCTATGGCATCACATGAAATGATGTCAAATCATCCATTCACCCATGAATTCTTTTCCGAGCACACTCGGTAAAATCCTCCCGCCCCAAGATCGGACAGGCACGATTCCAATCCGCGCATTCGTCAAAAAAATCTCCTCCGCTCCATCTAGCTCCTCCTTTTTCCATCCTCCCTCCTCCACTTTCTGTCCGCTCCGCTCTAATACCCACCTCCTCACCGTCCCCGCCCGACAGCCACACTCCTGCGCCGGCGTCCTCAACTTGCCCCCTTTGACCCAAAAAAGATTCGCCATCGAGGCCGAGGCAAGCTCGCCTTTCTCATTCAACAGGACTCGCTCCTGATCTGCCGCTCCCGCCTCCCTCCTTACTTGAATCCGACTCAGATAACTCAACGTTTTGTACCTCGCCTCCCAAGAAGTCGACCACACTCCCGTCTCCGCCAAGTCCAGAGCATACGCCCGCGGCACTACTTCCGATCCCTCACTCCACCAACTCCGCGTCCCCGTCTCCGTCACAAACCAACGCCACAAACCATCTCCCTTCGGCACCTGCAATAAATCTTTATCCTCCACTTTCAATCCCAAGGCTTTGGCCGATGCGTAAATGGATTCCAAATGCCACTCTCGCCACCTTGCGATTCCACCTTTGACTCGGACAGTTTCAAACACTCCGACCCCATGCCGAAACCCCGCATCCGAAATCGGAATTTGCGCAACTTTCACGCCCGCACACGTCGCGACGCCTCGTACGCCGCCATCGCCTCCACCATCACCCTCGCCTTGGCCATGGTCTCGGCATACTCCGCCTCTGGATCCGAACCCGCCGTAATCCCACTTCCCACTCCACAACGCACCTGCTCTCCCTCCATTTCCGCCATCCGAATTCCCATGGCAAAACGGGCCGTGCCGTCGTACCCAAAATAACCCACCGCCCCCGTATAAAATCCCCGTGGCTCCGCTTCCAACGTTTGCAAAATCTCCACCGCTCGCCGCTTCGGCGCCCCCGTCACCGACCCACCGGGCAAGCACTCTCGCACGGCCTCCACCATGCCCAACTCCGGCCGTAATCGGCCCTCAATCGTGGAGTAGAGATGATGCACATGGGAGTAACTTCGACTCCGCACCAGATCCCTTACCTCGACCGATCCAAACCGACAGATCGCCCCCAAATCATTTCGCAAAAGATCCGTAATCATAATCAGCTCGGCCACCTCCTTCGGATCCGTTCCCAATTCCAAAGCCGCTCGCTCGTCCCCCTCCCGGCTCTCCCCCCGGGGTCGCGTCCCCTTGATCGGCTGCGTGATCACCCGATCTCCCTCCATCCCCAAAAAGAGCTCCATCGATGCCCCCGCCAACACCTTCTCCCCCATCCGATAATAAAAACTGCGCGGGGCCTGCCCCACTCTCCACAACCATCGAAAGAATTCCCACGGATCTAGCCCCTCCACTTCCCGATGCAAAAAACGTGCCACATTCACCTGATAAATCTCACCCGCACGAATCTCCTCCTGCGCCTTTCGAACCATCTCGGCATACTCCGTCGCGCCCGTCCGACAACTCCAACTCTCCTCCGAGGCCTGGAAATGCCCCTCCCCCTCCGGCCAAAGATCACTCAGCGGGCGAGCCTCAAGTTTGGGAAAAAACGAAAAGTGCCAATTCCCCTCAAAATCAAACCCACCCATCGCCGCCCCAGGAGGATGCGGCTGATCCCAACCGGCCCTCTTCCGCCGCCGAATCGCCAGCTCCTCCCCCAAGCGCCCCGTGTCACCAGCCGTTCCCGAAAGAACCAATTCTGGCTCATCCCCCAAATAGACAATGCCTGGGCCAAAATCCCCCCTCACCACCGCCGCCATCGGTTCGATACTTATCCCCCTCCCAAAGGAAGAGCCGCCGATCGCACTTTGGCTTCACTCATCTCCGGCCCCGCCGCCGAAACGCAAATCTTACCGGGTTGATATAACTCCCGCGCCACCGCTTGCACCGCCTTCGCCTTCACCGAGGCCATCTTTTCGATCGCCTCTTTCGGCTCCACCACCCGTCCTCGAGTCAACATCGCATCCCCCATCCAAAACATCTGCTGGCTCGTCCCCTCCAAGCCCAAGGCAAACTGACCCGTCGCGTAATCTTTGGCTCTTTTTAACTCCGCCGTCCCTGGACCCTTGGCAGCCAAAGAGCGCAACTCTTCCGCAATCAACCCCAACGCCTTCCCCAAATTTCCCGGCTCCAAACCGGCCGAAATGTAAAACACCCCGTCATCCCTCTGCATATGGGTCCCACTCGAAACCGAATAGACTAATCCCTGCTCCTCCCGCAAACGCTGGAAGAGACGTGAACTCATCGCCTCTCCTAAAATCACACTCAACATGCGCAAGGCATGCCGCCGCGGATCCAATCGGCCGAAAGCGTACATTCCCATCGCCATATTTACCTGCTGAACCGGTTTGGCCACCGCCGTCACCCTCATCGTTTTCCCAACCACCCGTCGGGCAGGTTCCGGCACCGCCTCGGTTCCTCGACCGGACTTTCCTAAAACTTTTTTGGCCGTCGCCAAAGTCTCTTGGGCCGATATCCCCCCGGCCACGACCAAAATCGGTTGCACTTTTTGAATCCGCCTTTGCCAGTAGCCCATCAGTCCCGCCCGGGAAATGCCACCCACCGACGCAATCGTGCCCGCAATCGGACGTCCCACCGCTTGATTCGGCCACAAAAGAGCATTCAACGCCTCCCCCGCCACCATCGACGGTTGATCCTCCATCATCCGAATCTCCTCCGTGATCACTCCCCGCTCCCGCTCGACCTCGTCCGCCGGAAAAGTCGACTCCAAGGCCATTTCCGCCAGCAACGAAACCAGACGCGACCCATGACCCGCCGGCACTCGCCCGTGCAGACACAACGTCTCCTCCCCCGTAAAGGCGTTCAGGTCACCGCCCCGCCCCTCCACTTCTCGACTCAACTCTTTGCACGATTTTTTCTTGGTTCCTTTGAAAAGAAGATGTTCGACAAAGTGGGCCGCCCCATGTTCGGCCTCGTTCTCCCACCGCGATCCTGCGGGATAAAAAAGCCCGACCGAGACGCCCGGCGCCTCGCTTCGAGGACGCAACACCACGGGCACACCCGCAACTTTTTCCACAGCCGCAAAGGACATCCGCAAACCCTATCCCGCTCCCGCCGGAGTTCCAATCCCAAGCTTACTCTTTTTCGCTCCCCCCACTCTTCCAACGCTTGACCAAATCGTTCGGTAGTCCCAAGTGATCCAACACCCTCGCCACCACCGTATCCGCCACGTCCCGCACCGTTTTCGGCCTGCCATAAAAAGAGGGAATCGCCGGAAGCATCACCGCCCCCGCTTCCATCAGACTGACCACGTTTCGCGCCTGCAATAAATTCCAAGGGGTTTCCCGCGGCACCAGGATCAGCTTCCTCTTCTCCTTTAAAAACACATCCGCCGTTCTCGCAATCGTGCCGTTACTATACCCGTGCGCAATTCGCCCCAATGTCCCCATCGAGCAGGGGATAATCGCCATCGCCTCAAACTTGGCCGACCCACTCGCAAACGGCACCTGCATGGTCTTGTCCCCATGCACCTTCATTCCTTTGGGAATTTGCAAGCCCCGGGCCCCCAACTCGGTTGCCGCCACCTCCGCCGCATGCTCACTCAAAACCACATGACACTCCTTGACTTGCCGAGCTTTCGCAATCTCATCCAGTAAACGCTGCGCATAAATCGAGCCGCTCGCCCCCGTGACGGCAATGACCAGCTTCATCGAGCCGCCTTCCTCGCCACCGCTAACAGCTCGTTGGCTCGTGCCGCCGCTTCCGGCGTTGTTCGACACTCCTCCGGCCAGCCCCGCACATGTCCCTCCCCTGCTAACTTTCGTGTCGCATCGATCCCCACGTGACTTCCCACATTCGGAAAAGTGGTCGCGTGATCCAAACTGTCGCACGGACTTTTGATAAAGATCATATCGCGCTCCGGATCCACATTCGCTCCAAGATAAAAAAGGACTTCCCCCGTGTCATGCACGTTCACCTCTGCATCCACTGCGACAATCATCTTCGTGAACATCATCTGTCCCGCTCCCCACAACCCATGCATCAGCTTAAAGGCCTGATAGGGGTACTGTTTCTTGAGACTGACGAAAGCCAAATTGTGAAACACACCCTCCGCCGGCAAAGCCAGATCCACCAGCTCCGGAAAATTCATCTTCAACACAGGCAACAAAATCCGAACGCTGGCCGATCCTAACCAAAAATCTTCCATCGGAGGCTTGCCCACCACCGTCGCGGGATAGATCGCATTTCTCCGGTGGGTGATCGCCGTCACCCGGAATCGGGGATACTTGTCCACTGGAGTATAAAAACCCGTATGGTCACCAAACGGCCCCTCGTTCACCGGATCCCCTGCTGGATCCACCGTTCCCTCGATCACAAAATCCGCATCCGCAGGAACCTGGATCGGTTGACTCACCGCAGGAACGAACCCAACCGACTGTTTTCGCAAAAATCCCGCAAACATGTACTCGTCAATCCCGTCCGGCAATGGAGCCGTTGCCGCAAAGGCGTTCGCCGGATCCCCCCCCAGCGCCACCGCCACAGGCATCGGCTTTCCCATCTCCCGATATTTTTTTCCATGTCGCGCTGCCACCTTATGCAACTGCCAGTGCAAGGCCGCTTCCCACGGCCCCAGAACCTGCATCCGATACATTCCGACGTTCCTCTCTTTTGTTTCCGGATCCTCCGTGATCACTTGCGGCAAAGTCAAAAAGGGGCCCCCATCCTTCGGCCACGTCTTCAACACGGGAATCTGACCCAAACCCTCTCCCCCGTCCTCCACTCGATGCACCACCTCCTGACACGCTCCCCGACCGACCGACACGGGTCGCGCATGACGCAGCTCCAATCCCCTCTTCAAAAGATCCCACGCCTCGGAAAGTCCCGCTGGAGGTTTTGCCTTCACCAACGCTCCCACCTCATCCCCAATTTCCTCTACTCGCTCTCGCCCTAAAGCCATCGCCATCCGCTTGGCCGATCCGTATCCATTGATCAAAACTGGAAAGGCGTACTCCCGCCCGTCCGCCCCGATCGGTCTTTCAAATAAAAGAGCTTTCCCCCCGCCATCCGATTTCGACTCCTGATCCGCCGCCGCCGCGATGACCAACTCGACACCGGAAGGCTCGCGGATTCGGAGTAGTTCCCCCTCCCGCTCCAACTGCTCGACCCACTCACTCGAAGATGCATACGACATTGCAGGATAAACCTTGCCCCAATTTCCTCTTCAAACAAGACTCCCCGCCCTTACCCCCATCCGAAATGAATCATTCGAAATCAAAACTTCAATAGCCTACCCCGCCACATCCAAAGCGTGTTTTCGCAAATCTTTCAACTTTGTCTGACCCAAGGCCAACTCGTGGGTCGACTCTAAAACCACCAAGGGCGCTTTACCCGCTAAACGCGCCTCCTCCCATCGGGACGCACATAAACACCAACGATCCCCCTCTTTTAACCCCGGAAAGTGATACTCCGGTCGCGGGGTCGACAGATCGTTCCCTGCCTGCCGACTAAATTGCAAAAACTCCTCCGTCATCTGCGCGCAAACCGCATGACACCCGCGATCCGCTTCATGACCCTCACAACTCCCCGACCGCGTAAATCCAGTCATCGGATCCAGCGAACACGGCTTGAGTTCCCCCCCTAACACATTCCTCTGCTCGCCTCTCATATCCCCATTTTGCCCCAACCCCGCAAAACGCAAAGCCCACACTCATTTTTTTCAAAATTACTGACGAAAAGCCAAATCCATTCCCCTATTCATCATGGGTTTAAAGCAAATAATAATTTTCGAATCCAAACTCGCCCAACCCCTGATTTTATGGAAAGATACCAACTATGGCCTCCCCCACTCCTCCTTTGTCAGGAAGTGATCCCGCCCTCGCTACGCTGGATCGGCTCAACCCGAATCGTACATCCTCCTCCCCCTCTCCTGCTCTCGGTCGCCTCGGCCATCCTGGCAACACCGCTTTCCTCGAAGAGCTGCACAAAGCTTGGAAAAGCGACCCCTCCAGCGTGGAACCCACTTGGCAGGCCTTCTTCGAGGGATTCGAACTCGGGTGCCAACTGCGCCCTCCCACCCGCCCCGCCCCGCCCTCAACCAACGGCGGGCCATCCTCCGATTTTGGTAACGTTCTTCCTCAAGCCCGCATCTACAATCTCCTCTTCGCCTACCGCGCCCTCGGACACACCCTCGCCCACCTCGATCCCCTCGGCCTGACCCCAGAGGAAAACTCCGATCTCTCCCTCTCCACTTTCCGCTTCACCGAGGCCGACCTGGATTCCATCTTCGATTCCGGCACCCTCGGCGGCGGCGGCCCCCGCACCTTGCGCGAAATCATCTCTTTCCTCAAACAAACCTACTGCGAACACATCGGGGTCGAGTTCATGCACATCATGAACTTTGCCATCCGCCGCTGGCTTCGCGACAAGATGGAGCGGAGCCGCAATCAACCCTCTTTCTCCCCCGCCCAACAACGCCGCATCCTCGAAAAGATTATCGCGGCCGAATCCCTCGAACGCTTTCTCCACACCCGCTACGTCGGCCAAAAAAGATTTTCGCTGGAAGGCGGCGAAACCCTCATCGCTGTTCTCGATACCTTGATCGAGGCCTGCCCCACCTCCGGCGTGGAGGAGGTCGTCATCGGCATGGCCCACCGCGGTCGCCTCAACGTTCTCGTGAACACTCTCGGAAAATCTCGTCGAAAACTCTTTACCGAATTCCATGAAAACTATGTCCCGGAAACCGTCCTCGGCGATGGCGACGTCAAATATCATCTTGGCTACGAAAACGAAGTCTCCACTTCGACCGGTAAAAAAATCCGTCTCTCTCTCGCCCCCAACCCGAGCCATCTCGAAGCGGTCAACCCTGTCGTCGAGGGTAAGGCCCGCGCCCGCCAACGCCTCCGGGACGACACCGCCAAACGCGAAAAAGTGGTTCCTGTCCTCATTCACGGCGATGGCGCCTTCATCGGGCAAGGAATCGTCGCCGAAACCCTTAACCTCTCCCGCCTCGAAGGATATCGCACCGGCGGGACCATTCATATCATCGTCAATAATCAGATCGCCTTCACCACGCTCCCGACCGACTCCCGCTCCACTCGCTACTGCACCGCCCCGGGAAAATCCCTCGGGTTACCCATTTTTCACGTCAATGGCGACGATCCTTTGGCCGCAGCCTACATCATTCAACTCGCCCTCGAATTTCGGCAGAAGTTTCACGAGGACATCATTCTCGATATCGTTTGCTACCGCCGACACGGGCACAACGAAGGGGACGAGCCGAACTTCACTCAACCCACTTTGTACTCCGAAATCGATGCTCACCCGCCCGTCAGCCGGCTTCTCGCCCGGCGACTGCTGGATGCGGGTCTGATCACGGAGGAAGAAATCGAAAAGATCCGCTCCCAGATCAACACCGTCTCGGAAGAAGCACTGCAGGAATCCCGCCAGGTCGTCAGCAAAATTCAACCCCGGCTCAAGCCTCCCCTCTCCTGCCCTGCCCTGCTCGACAAAGTTCCTACCGCGGTCCCCGCCAAGAAAATTGCTGAACTTGGCGTCGCCATCTCCACCATTCCTGCCGATTACCAGATCAACAGTAAGATCCGCAAAGTCCTCGACACCCGTCGCGCCATGGCCGCGGGCGAAACCCTGCTCGATTGGGGCTGCGCCGAACATCTCGCTTTCGCCTCTCTTCTCACCGCGGGCACCCCCATTCGGCTCTCCGGCCAAGACAGCCGCCGCGGCACCTTCAGCCACCGCCACTCCGCCGTCTACGACCTCCGCACCCGCGCCCGCTACATTCCGCTAAAAAATCTCTCCAAAAACCAAGCCTCCTTCTGCGTCTATAACTCCCCCCTCTCCGAAGCCGCGGTTCTCGGGTTCGATTACGGATACTCCTTGGACTGCCCCGATATGCTCGTCATCTGGGAAGCCCAATTCGGTGATTTCGCCAACGGCGCGCAAACCCAGATCGATCAATACATCACCTCCTCCGAATCCAAATGGGGCACCACCTCCCGCCTTACCCTTCTTCTCCCCCACGGCTACCACGGCCAAGGGCCCGAACACTCCAGCGCCCGCCTCGAGCGATTCCTCCAACTTTGCGCCGAGGACAATATGGCCGTCACCTACCCCACCACCCCGGCCAACTACTTTCACCTCGTCCGCCGCCAAGCCCTTCGAAAGATCATCAAGCCCCTCATCGTTCTCACCCCCAAAGGACTCTTGCGGGACTCGCGTGCCACCAGCCCTGTTGCCGATCTGACCCGCGGCGCCTTCCAAGAAATTCTTCCCGATCCCGCCGTCCCCAAAGGCGCCCGCCGGGTCATCCTCTGCTCCGGCAAAGTTTTCTACGACCTGCAAGATTACCAAAAGCAGCATCAAATCACCGACACCGCCATTCTTCGCCTCGAGCAGATTTATCCCCTCCACACCCAAAAACTAACGGATTTACTTTCCCGCCACTCCCCCGATGCCGAGGTCATCTGGTGCCAAGAGGAGTCGGAAAATATGGGCGCTTGGTCTCACCTCGCCCTTCGCCTCTCCACCCTTTTGCCAAAGCCAATCCGGTATGTGGGTCGGGATTCCTCCTCCTCCCCCGCGACCGGTTCTCTCATCATCCATAGCATGGAACAAAATCAGCTCGTCCAAGAAGCCTTTGCCGCTGTCCCCACTCGCTCCAAAAAATCGAAACCTGAAACCCCAAGGAAAAAGCAAAAATGAGCACCGCCACCACCTCTCTCCCCATCCGAGTTCCCTCCGTCGGAGAATCGATTACTTCCGGAGTCCTCGGCAGCTGGAAAAAGAAAGACGGTGAAGTTGTCTCCTCTGGCGAGGCTCTCTTTGAGATCGAAACCGATAAAGTAACCTCGGAAGTCTTTGCCGAAACGGATGGAACTCTCGAAATCCTCGTTCCGGAAGGTACCGAAGTCAAAGTCGGCCAGACCGTCGGCCAACTTCACCCTGGCAAAGCTCCTTCTCGCAAGTCCACCCCAGCCGAGGCGCCCAAAAGGGACACGGCCACAACCCCTCCCCCCTCGAAAACTCCCGTTCGGGAATCTTTTCCGACTCTCTCTCCTACTCCCACTCTGGTGCACACCGAAGCAGACACCGCCGTGATTTCTTCCAACTCTTCGCGTTCCGACCGCGAAACCCGCAAAAAAATGTCTCCCCTCCGCCGAAAAATTGCCGATCGCCTCGTCAGCGCCCAACACACCGCCGCGATTCTCACCACCTTTAACGAGGCTGACCTTTCCAACCTCATCGCCCTTCGCACCGAAGTTCAGTCCACGTTTCAAGCCCAGCACGGCGTCAAGCTGGGGTTCATGAGCTTCTTTCTCCAGGCCGCCGTCCACGCCCTCAAAACGGTGCCCGCCCTCAATGCTCGAATTGAGGGAGACGAAATCGTGTCCCAACACTACTTCGATATCGGGGTGGCCGTTGGCACCGAAAAGGGCCTCGTCGTTCCCGTGCTGCGCGATTGCGATCAGCTCGACCTCGCTGGTCTCGAAAAGGCTCTGGGTGCGGTCGCCGCCCGGGCGCGCGACGGAAAACTCTCTCTCCCCGACCTGCTCGGTGGCGTCTTCACCATCTCGAATGGTGGCGTCTACGGATCCGTTCTCTCCACTCCCATCCTCAATCCACCCCAATCCGCCATCCTCGGTCTTCATGCCATCCAGCAACGCCCGGTCGCCGTCGGGGATCAGGTGGAAATTCGGCCGATGATGAACCTCGCCCTCTCCTACGATCACCGCCTGATCGACGGCAAAGAGGCCGTTACCTTCCTCATCGCGATCAAAAAGTTTGTCGAGAATCCCGCCCTCGCCCTGCTCCATCTCACCCCCAGCTCCTAAGCCAGCGCGCGACCCCTTGCCCTCCGCTCAAAGCAAGGCCAGTGCCCGCGGGATCGATTGCCTCGCATCCAAATACTCCCTCGCCACCGTCTCTGCCCCTCGGGCATGTGCCCCGTAATTTTTCTCTATCTCTTGGGCTTTTTCCACCGCCTCCTCCAACGAACGGAAAGCCACCAGCCCCTCTCCTTCCGGCAACCACTTCGACCAGCCCGTATCTTGCAGCAACACCGGCCGACCTAACGACAGATACAATACACTCCGATCGCTAAACCAACCCGTCTGGGCCGTAACGTATCCTCCCTTCGCCGGGGAAAACTCTCCCCGACTGGCCGCGAGAAAACTCCGGTATTCCCGCCAATCCGAACAGACGGGGGCTGGATCGAGAAATTCCCAACCTGCCTTTTCAAATAAATCCCGCTCCTCTCCCCGCCCTAAATCCGTCACCACCTTCGGACGTAGCTCGGATTTTTTCGGCCACTCCAGCAATTTGGCAAACTCAGGCGCTTTGTTGCTGTACGACCTGCCCTCCCACTCCACCGCGGCGTAGCCATACCAGTGCGCCACCGTCGTCCAGCGATCCCGACCCAAATCCGCCGCCTTACCTGCACTCGACCCCGCGGCCTCCTGCGTCCAGTACGGCCGACACACGGGGGGCAAGACCGCTTTCCAATCATGCCCTGTATCTGGGACCACGGCCCCGCGACCCATCCCCAACCCCACACTCCAAAAAGCGTTATGCCCGGCAAAGTTCATCGGACTTTGGTACACCTTCGCCCAGATCTGGGTGAAAGCAGGATCCAGATCCACATAGACTCGGCTGGCCACACTCTCCACCAGATCAGGCCTTTTAAAATGGCCCGATAAATTTAAAAAGAGATCCGCTCCCTTCGCAAAATCTCTCAACCCTCTCTCCTCCACCTTTTCCCCTTCCGCTAATAAAGTCGCCCGCTCATCCCATCCAATCTCCTGCAGGGTCCGTTCCCAGTGAGCCAAATTGACACTTTTAGGCAAACTTACCTTCTCACCCCTCAAATTTTTCAGCTCCTTCGCCTGAAGTGACTCCACCAGCCACACCTCCCAACCCAGCTCCCGCAATCCCAATCCCCACTGCAAAAATGCCCAGCTGTTTCCCGCCGCTTTTTCCGGAAACCCGGCCACTCCCACTCCCACCACCGCCCGCTTCTTCATCGCGGATCAGCTCCCCATACCTTTTCTATGAAAAACGAACGTCTTTTCCAGGATCCATCTCGAATTCCAACACTTCGATCTTTTGGGCATTCGGCTTCAACACCTGCGCTTCAAACTGCTGGTAGAGGGGATGATCAAAAGCGGCCGTTCGCTTCAAACTATTCTCAAATTCCAAGGCCAGAAAAAGATCGTGGGGGGTCTCCTCTTTTCCAGGGATTTTTTTGCCACACGCCAAACTCAAAACATCCTGAATTTTCAAAATCCGTATGCGACTCTCCACCATCACCTCCTCCACTCTCTGGGCTGGCAATCCAGGCTTTAAGTGGATCAATTTCAAATGGTGAATCATACAAACCAGCTTGGGATAAGGGGATAAGCAGTGTCAAGAACGCGGACCGATTCATGAAAAAACACTTGCCACTTCCCTGCTTTTTCCGTAATTTTCTATATTATGTTTAACCGCAATAATGGCCGAAAAGGCGAGACACTCGATGCAACCTTCAGCTACCCTGAAACCCAAAAAGAAAATGTCTCCCGCATCGACTCCTCCTCCCCTCGCACAGCCATGATCACCGACCAAGTGGAGATCAAAGGCACCCTCGCCTTCGACGGAACCCTAGAGTTTAACGGCACCTTTGAAGGCGAAATCATATCCCAAGGCACCCTGACCATCGGACCCGAAGCCATTATTAAAGCCGAAATTCAAGCCGCCAAAGTCATCATCCGTGGAAAAGTTCAGGGCAACATCGCGGCCACCGAATCCATTGAGGTTTGTGGCAAAGCGGAGCTTTTTGGTGATGTTCAAACCGCCAAATTTATCTTGGCCGAGGACGCCATCTTCCGCGGTCGCTCCGATCCCATTGAAGGAAAAGCCTCCGCCCCCGAATTCGCACCCGTTTTCCGTCGTCTCACCACCACGCCCAAATCGCGCTAATCGGTCGTCGCTCCGATCCCCGTCTCCCCCTCCGAACGACTCGCTTCACTCTCTCTTTCGCTCATCCGTGGGTGAGCCTCCCCCAGACAAGCCACTCGCCCCCCCCTCTCCACCGTTAGATCTCCAAAAAATATTTTCTCGGCCACAATTTTTCCCTTGGGGCCGACCCGCAAAGCCCCCGCAAAGCGTGCTGTTCCGCAGCGCAATTCTCCCAGGACCTCACCTGAGTCAAACTGAAGAAGATCACCCGCCTCTAAACTTGCCCCTTCCTGAATCACCAGTTGCCCTCCTCTCGCCCCAGCACGCATTTTGCTCTGCCCCTCCACCCGCAGCCACTCCGCCCCCTCCAGAAAACCGCTCGCTCTTCCTTGCAACACAATCCTGGCTGCACGTCCTTTCGCCCCACCGAAGTTCCCTTTCGGGCCAATCAACAACTCGCCCTCCAAGCTGAGATTTCCCAGATGCTCCCCCGCGATCTCCCGGTGGCCCAATTCCAAATGCCGACCACACTCGATGCAACTGGAGGATTGCGCCTCCTCCGCCACCATCTGCACCGCCCCGCAATCCGCACAGGTCAACTCCCTCTTTTGAATCGTCGCCCTTTTCGCCCTCTTCTTCGCACCCCCTGAGGCCAAGGATGACTTAAAATAAAAACTACAACTCCGACACACCGTCGACAAAAAGTTTTCCGACTCCATCTGGGCATGTCCACACTCCGGACAGTGCACCTCAATCTTGGATACCAGAGCCGCCACTTCTTACTCCCCCACCCGAATCTCCCCCGAAAAGTCAGCTCCCGCCTCAATTCGCAAAGCCGCCGCCACACATCGGGAACGCAAACGGGAACCTGCCACTAACCAAACTTGCCCAAGTCCCTCTACCCCACCCTCCACCTCACCTTCCAATCGAATATCCCGCGCTTGCACCACCCCCGACACCACCGAACCTTTCGAAATCACTAGCTTACAGGTCGACCTCACATCCCCCTTCACCACCGCCCGAATGACTCCGTCCTGCTCCAATCCCACGCTTCCCCCAATCTGGATCCCAGCGCCCTCCATTCGTTCGCTTGGGTCCATCTTTTTAACCTCGGGATGATTTGCCGCGTAACTCATCCCGGATCTCTTCCAGAAGTTTTTCGCTCCGGGTCAGCGGAGCATCCCCCAACATGACCGACGGCAGAAGGCGAAATCGCTCCAACCAGCGCACGGCCAAAAAGATGCAAAACGCCACAATCACAAAATCCAGAATCGAGCTCAGAAAAGCCCCATAAGACAAAACCGGGACGCCCACTTTTTTTGCCTCGGCCAAAGTGGAATAGGTGCCGGCACCAAGAGCGAAAAACAGATTCGAGAAATCGACTTTTCCCAAAAGCAACCCAACCGGAGGCAGGACAATATCATTGACCAATGAGGTCACAATTTTTCCAAACGCTCCCCCTACCACCACCCCCACCGTTAAATCCAAGGCATTTCCGCGAATGGCAAACTTGCGAAAATCATCCCAAAAGCTCATCTACGAATCTTCCCCTTTTTATCACCAAGCCTCAATTCTGAATTCATCTCCCCCGCCAGCGTTGCAGGTGCGCCCCATTTCCGATATGTTTCCCCCCTTACGCCTCGGTAGCTCAGTTGGTAGAGCAGGTGACTCTTAATCACTTGGTCCTAGGTTCGAGTCCTAGCCGGGGCATCCTCCCATTTGAGGAGCTCAAAATTAGGTAGGGACGATGGTCCCCATCGTCCTAGCCCGTTTTCCGATTTAACGTTTTGCCTCCCGCCCGTCATCCACCAGCAGTAAGGCCGCCACCACCAACCCCAAATGAATCCCAATGTCCGCCACTGTGGTGTGACCGCCAATTAACATCTGCCCGAACGCTAACGAGACATAAAGCAAGCCCGCTAACAGTAGGGGCCCACGATTCTTTCCTGCCACCAGGATGCCCGCCCCCAACAAAATCTCCGCATACGGCAATGCCCCCAAATACAACTGAACCGACCAAGCTGGTAAAAATGTTTTCTCTAAAAAGGGCTGACTTATAGCCGGCATCACCTGCGTGTAAAAATGTTGAAAACTCAAACCTTGCGACCCATGAAACTTTCCCAAACCCGCACAAAGAAAACGGAATCCCAAAAAGATCTGCAGCAGAAAAAAAGCCCAATCTCGGCTCCCCCAACGAATCCAGAACGGCCGAGGATCAATCGGCGTGGGGTTCAACGGACACCACCTAGTCGAAACTCCCGATGCACCGCCCGAACGGCTTTCGCCCCCGAACTCTCCTCCACCACCACCGTAATCTTAATTTCACTCGTACTAATCATCTGAATATTCACACCCGCTCGGGCCAAAGCGCGAAAGAGCTGCGCCGCTACCCCGCTGTGACTGCGCATTCCAATCCCCACCACCGACAATTTGGCGACCCCCTCCTGAAAAACAATCTGCCTCGCCCCACCCGCTCGGCGAAATAACTCCAAAAGCTTTTTCGTTTTGGCCAACTCTTCCCGAGGAACGGTAAAGGTAATATCCGTTTGCGCCCGGCCCTGTTTGCTGTTCGTCGGCAGCGAAACATTTTGCACGATCATATCCAAATTGATTCCCGCCTTGGCAATTCCCGTGAAAAGCTTGGCCGCCACCCCCGGCCGATCCGCTACCCCGACAAGGGTCACCTTGGCCTGACTCTTCTCCAGACTGACTCCACGCACCACCACCCGCTCCATCGATTTGGCTTCTTCTTTCACAAGGGTTCCTCTCGTGACATTGAAACTCGATCGCACCTCAAAGACCACTCCGAACTTTTTCGCAAACTCCACTGACCTTGCCTGCATCACCTTCGCTCCTGTGCTCGCCAGCTCCAACATCTCATCGTATGAAATTTCCCCGATCTTCCTCGCCCGCGGCTCGGTTCTCGGATCGGCCGTGTAGACCCCATCCACATCTGTATAAATTTCACACCTCTTCGCCTTCAATACCGCCGCCAAGGCAATCGCCGTTAAATCCGATCCCCCCCGCCCCAAGGTCGTGATCTGCCCCTCCATCGTCTGCCCTTGAAATCCCGCCACAATCACCACCCGCCCCGCCTGGAGATGATTTTGCACTGCACGGGGCGTTACATTAGCGATCCTCGCCTTCGTGTGGGTCCCATCCGTGACGATCCCCGCCTGCGCTCCCGTCATCGCCACCGCCTCGACCCCCCGCCCCTGCAACGCAATCGCCAGCAAAGCCGTCGTCGTCTGCTCCCCCGTTGCCAACAGCAAGTCCATCTCTCGCTCGCTCGGTTCCCCGTGCAACTCCCTCGCCATTCGCAGCAATCCGTCCGTCACCCCACTCATGGCCGACACCACCACCACCAACCGGTTGCCCGATCGACGCGACTCCGCCACCCGATCCGCCACTTTCTGAATCCTGTCCAGGTTGGCGACCGACGTCCCGCCATACTTTTGCACCAGTAATGCCATGCCTGACTCTGCCATTTTTTCGGTCAGCCCGCACCCCCGATTTCGGGCTACGGCTTCCTTCCGACTTTCTTACCCAACAATTTCGACTATATTTTCCCCATGTCCGACCTCCGCACCTCCACCACTCACACCTTCTCCTCCTCAGGCATCTCCTACCACTTCCAAAGCCTGCCCAAACTCAATCAGCTGCTAAAAATAGAACTTTCTCGCCTTCCCGTATCCCTTCGCATCGTGCTCGAATCCGTTCTTCGCCACTGCGACGGTTTCACCGCCCGCCCGCGCGACGTCGAAAACCTCGCCCGCTGGAATTCCAAAAAACCCGCCTCAGAGGAGATTCCCTTCACCGTGGCCCGCATCGTCCTGCAAGACTTTACCGGAGTCCCACTCCTCGTGGATCTTGCCGCCATGCGGGACGCTGTCGCCCGCCTCAAAAAAGATCCCCAACTCATCGAACCGCTCGTCCCCGTCGACCTCGTCGTCGACCACTCCGTCCAAGTCGATGTCAACGGCACCCCGCAAGCCTTCATGCTCAATATGCAGCATGAATTCAAACGTAATCGGGAACGTTATGAATTCCTCAAATGGGGTCAGCAGGCCTTTGCCACCTTCGGAGTTGTTCCTCCCGGCATCGGGATCGTCCACCAAGTCAACCTCGAGTACCTCGCCCGCGGAGTCTTCACCAAGAAACAGAAGGATGGATCCCTCTTTGCCTATCCTGATTCACTCGTCGGTACCGACTCCCACACCACGATGATCAACGGCCTCGGCATCGTCGGTTGGGGTGTTGGCGGAATCGAAGCCGAAGCGGGCATGCTCGGACAACCCCTTACCTTCCTCACTCCCGAAGTGGTCGGCGTTTACCTCACGGGGGAACTTCCCCCCGCCGCCACCGCGACCGATCTTGCCCTCACCGTCACCCAGATCCTTCGCCAACACAAAGTCGTGGGTAAATTTGTCGAATTTTACGGCCCCGGCGCCATGAAACTCACTCTTCCCGACCGCGCCACCATCGCCAACATGGCCCCCGAATATGGCGCCACCATGGGCTACTTCCCCGTCGATGAGGAAACTCTTGCCTATCTTCGTGGCACCGGACGCCCTGCCGAACTCGTCCAACTCGTCGAGGACTACTACCGAGCCCAAAATCTTTTCGGGTTCGCCTCCCAGAAAGACGCCCTCGACTTCTCCTCCATCGTCGAACTCGACCTCGCCACCATCCGACCCAGCGTGGCCGGCCCCAAACGTCCCCAAGACCGCATTGAACTTCCCTCCCTCAAATCCACCTTCGACTCCCTGCTTGCCAAATCCACCGCCGAGGGCGGCTACGGCAAAAACTCTGGGGACCGAATGAAAACCGCCTCGATCTCCTTCTCGGCCGACGAGCACGAGATGATCTCCGACCGCCCCACCCCCGACCCTTTATCCAAAAATTCCCAATCCAAAATCCAAAATCCTAAACCCTCCACGCTCCGAAACGGATCGGTAGTGATCGCTGCCATCACCTCCTGCACCAACACCTCCAACCCCTCCGTCATGCTGGCGGCAGGTCTTCTTGCCAAAAAAGCGGTCGAGCGTGGGCTTACCGTTGACCCCTCCGTCAAAGCCTCACTCGCGCCCGGCTCCCGCGTTGTCTCCGATTACCTCAACGCCACCGGACTGCAACCTTACCTCGATCAACTCGGCTTTAACCTCGTGGGCTACGGTTGCACCACGTGCATCGGTAACTCCGGCCCTTTGTCTGCCCCCGTCGAAAAAGCACTCCTCGAGCACGATCTGATTGCTGCCAGTGTGCTTTCCGGAAATCGAAATTTTGAAGCCCGCGTCCACTCCTCCGTCAAAGCCAACTTCCTGATGTCCCCACCCCTCGTCGTCGCCTTTGCCCTCGCCGGCCGGGTGGATCTGGATCTCTCCAAAGATCCCCTCGGGCTCGGCAAAGATGGTCAGGCGGTTTATCTAAAAGACCTGTGGCCGAGCCGAGACGAGGTTGGCCTCGCGATGAAATCCGCGCTGCAACCGAAGGTTTTCCAAAGACTATATCGTGACTTTTCCGAGCAAAATCCTGCTTGGAACGAAATCCCAAGTAAGCCAGGCCAAACTTACGCGTGGGACCGAAAAAGCACCTACATTCAGGAACCTCCCTTCTTCGAAAACTTCTCCCTTCAACCTGCGCCTGTCTCGGCCGTGCACTCCGCCCGCTGCCTCGGTATTTTTGGGGACTCCGTTACGACCGACCACATCTCGCCCGCTGGGAATATTAAAAAAACTTCTCCCGCGGGTGCTTACCTCATTGCGCAGGGAGTCTCCGCGGAGGATTTTAACAGCTACGGCGCCCGCCGTGGGAACGATCGCGTCATGACCCGGGGCACTTTCGCTAATGTTCGCATCAAAAACCTGATGGTTTCAGGAGTCGAAGGCGGAGTGACTTTGAACCTCCTCGATCCGCAGCACCCACAAATCTCAATTTACGACGCCGCTGTCGCCTACCGAGAAGCCAAAGTTCCTCTCATCATTCTGGCTGGAAAAGAGTATGGCACCGGTAGCTCTCGCGACTGGGCAGCCAAAGGCACTCGCCTGCTCGGTGTCCGTGCCGTCATCGCCGAAAGTTTTGAGCGGATCCACCGCTCCAACTTGGTCGGCATGGGAGTTCTTCCCTGCACTTTTCCCGAAGGTGTCACCGCCCAAACCCTGAAACTGGATGGAACGGAAACTTTTTCCATCGAAGGGCTTAGCCAACCTCCTCAACCGCAGGAAAAAATTACCCTCGTCATTCAACGGAAAAACGGATCAAAAGAGAAAACCACCATCCTCAGTCGCCTCGACACCCCCGTCGAAGTCGAATACTACCTCCACGGCGGTATCCTCCCCTACGTCCTGCGCCAAATCCTCACCCACGAACCGACGGGGTCGTAGGTCACTTTCAAAAAACCGCCCCCTAACTCTCTGTCCAACAACAACTTGCTTGGGGTCGTAGGTCGAATAAGTCGTTGCCGGCGAACGACTTATGGGTCGAATTTTTGATTTTGGGGTCGTAGGTCACCCCTACCTCGCTTAAATCTTAGACAGGATCTTCTTTTCCAACTTCACGATATCCGCAGAGAACAGCCGAATCCCCTCCGCCAACTTCTCCGTTGCCATCGCATCCTCGTTCAAAAGGAAGCGGAAACTCTTCTCATCCAGCGCAAGCTTCGAAATTGGATCTTTCTTGGCTGTTTCCACATCCAACTTTTTTGGCACTGCCACGGTGGACCCTTTCAGCTCACCCAACAAGTTCGGACTAATCGTCAGTAGATCACATCCGGCTAACTCCAAGATCTGACCCATGTTCCGGAAACTTGCACCCATCACCTGCGTCGGATAACCGAATTTTTTGTAGTACGCGTAAATCTGCCTGACCGACTTCACCCCCGGATCCTCCGCCCCCACATACTCCTTCCCCGTGCTCTTCTTAAACCAATCGTATATTCTACCCACAAAAGGAGAAATCAGCCGCGCCCCCGCCTCCGCACAGGCCACCGCTTGCGGCAACGAAAACATCAAAGTCAAATTACACTGAATCCCCTCCTTCTGGACGATCTTCGCCGCCTGCGCCCCTTCCCACGTGGCCGCAATCTTAATCAAAATTCTCTCCCGATCGATCCCGGCCGCCTGGTACATGCCAATCAAATGCCGCGCTTTCGCCACCGTTGCCTCCACATCAAACGACAGCCTTGCATCCACTTCGGTCGAGACCCGACCTGGCACAATCTTCAAAATCTCACACCCAAAGAGGATCAGAAGCCGATCGATGATTGCTTTGGCCCGCTCATCCTTTGAGCCCGCCCCACCCTTGCCCTCCGCTACGGCTTTCTCCAGCAAGGCCTGATAGGCTGGCATCTCCGTCGCCTTCTCAATCAAAGTCGGATTCGTCGTCGCATCTTGCGGCGCGTACTCCTTCATCGAGGCAAAATCCCCCGTGTCGGCCACTACCGTGGTCAGCTTCTTCAACTGCTCTAATGCATTTGTGCTCATCGTTACTTTTCCCCCAGATGTTCCTGCAGGATTGGCATCAGCCTATCCACAACGCGGTCTATCGTATCCATTTTGTCCGCTTCGACAAGCAGTCGCACCAGGTTC
>CAMCFB010000025.1 GCA_945874125.1 Verrucomicrobia subdivision 6 bacterium
AGGGGGATGCCGAGGCCAAGGGCGAGGGCGAAGGAGATGGAGCCGAGGAGAAGAGAGCGGGGGAGGGATTGGGAGATAATTTCCACGACCGTGCGGCCGCGGAACTTGAGCGAGTCGCCGAGGTCGCCTTGGAGGACGTGGCCGATGTAACGGGCGAGCTGTTGGGGGAGTGATCCAGAGAGGCCGTATTTACTTTCCAGCATCTGTCGGGTGGCGGGGTCGAGGGCGCGTTCGGAGGTGAAGGGAGAGCCAGGGGCGAGGCGGACGAGAAGGAAGCAGGTGGCGAGGACGAGAAGAGCCACGGGCAGAGAGGAGAGAAGGCGGCGAAAAAGAAAAGAGATCATTTGTCCTTCTTTCGAATTTCGGCGAAGGGATGTTCATCGAGGAGGTTGGGGTAGAGGCCGGCCCACTGGGAGGGATCGAACATGAGGCAACCGACGAAGTGGTAGAGGGGAATGATGGGGAATGCTTGGGTAACGAGAATGGTTTCGGCTTGGGCGAGGAGTTGGAGGCGACGAGCGGGGTTGGGTTCGGCCAGGGCGGAAGCGAGGAGAGAGTCGTAGGTGGGGTCGGACCAGCCGGTGCGATTATTGCCGCGACCGGTGACGAAGCAGTCGAGGAAGGTGTTGGGATCGTCGTAATCGCCAACCCAGCTGGAGCGGGCGATATCGAAATCGAGTTCATCGAGAGATTTGAGGTAGGTGGCCCACTCCTGGTTGCGAAGTTCGACTTCAACCCCGAGGACACGTTTCCACTGGGCTTGGATTTCGACGGCGACCTGTTCGTTCAGCTCCGATTTGTTGTAGAGGAGAGAGACGCGGGGAAAGCCTTTCCCTTGCGGGAAGCCGGCCAGTTTCAGGAGGCCTTGGGCGGTGGTGGGGTCGGGGGGAAGACCTTCGGGGGGGCGGTAATCGGCGATTCCGGAGGGAGTGAGGGCTTGGGCGATTGGCTCATGGCCGCGGGTGATTTTTTCGACGATGGATTCTTTATCGAGGGCGAGAGCGAAGGCGCGGCGAACGCGAACATCTTGGAAGGGGGGGCGAGTGACATTGAAGCGGTAAAAGTAGGTGGCGAGAAGAGGGCCGGGGTGGAAATCGGGACGTCCGCGCAAGTAGGGCAGCATAAGGGAGGGGACGAGGCCTTTATCGAGGAGGAGATCGGCTTGGCCGGAGGAGTAGAGATTGAAGGCGGTGCTGGCCCGGGTGACGGCGAGGGCGTCGATGCGCGGGAGTTGGGCGTAGTGGGGGTCGTGGTGGAGGGGATTTTTTTCGAGAGAGACGCGGTCATTGATTTTCCAATCGAGGAGGCGGTAGGTGCCGTTGCCGACCCAAGTTTTGGGATGAGTCCAGCGGTCGCCATATTTTTCGACGGTGGCCTGATGAACGGGCAGGTAGGTGGTGAAGGAGGTGAGGGAGGGGAAGTAGGGGGTGGGATTGTTCAGGGTGACGCGGAGAGTGAGATCGTCGGGGGTGGCGAGTCCGACCGAGTCGCGGGAAGCGGTGCCTTGATGAAACGCTTCGGCTTGGGAAATGCCGAAGAGAATTTCGGCGTAGGGGGAGGCGGTTTTGGGGTCGAGGGCACGGAGCCAGCTGTAGCGGTAGTCGCGGGAGGTGAGGGGCTGGCCATTGGACCAGCGGAGGTTGGGGCGAAGGTGGAAGGTGTAGGTTTTTCCGTCGGGCGAGATGTCCCATGATTCGGCGGCGGCGGGAACGGATTTTCCGCGGGCGTTCCGGCGGGTGAGTCCTTCGTAGAGAGCGCTGCAGAGGCGGCCTTCGAGTTGGCCGGAGACGAGGGCGGGATCGAGCGTTTGGGGTTCGGCGCCGTTACAGACGACGAGGTCGGCGCGCGGCCGATATTGGCAGGCGGAGAGGAGGAGGGTGAGAAGTGAGGAGAGAAGGACGAGGCCCAACAGGCCGGGGGTGCCCCGGCGGAAAGTCATTAGGGTTGGGCGGGAGCCGGTGTGGTTTCCGCCTGTTGCGATGTTTCGGTAGCGGTGGAGGAAGCTGGGGTGATCGTGCCGTTGGTCAGGGTGACGGTATTGGAGATGGTGGTGGCGGCAGGGGAGGAGACGGGGGCGATGGGTTTGGAGAGCTGCTCTTGAATGTCGCTCTGATCGGCCTGGCGATGGCTGTAGAGAACACCCAGAACGAGAGTGATGGCCATAAAGATTCCGCCCAGCCAGATGGTTCCTTTGGTGAGGACATCGGAGGTCTGAGCCCCGAAAATCGAATCGGTGAAGTTGCCACCAAAGGCGGCGCCGAGACCTTCCGAGCGTGGCTTTTGCATAAGGACAAGGAGGGTGAGGAGGATGCAAACCAGAAGGTTCACCCCGAGGAGAGTATAAATGGCTAGATTAATCATGGTCGGATGCTCGGGCGGGCCGAGCGGATTCAATAATATCGAAAAAGGCCTGCGAGTCGAGACTTGCGCCGCCGACGAGGGCTCCATCGATATCGGGTTGGGTCATGAGGTCGGGAGCATTCTCCGGTTTGACACTGCCGCCGTAGAGGATACGGATGGCGGACCCGGTGGGACCAAAGAGAGAGACAAGGAGCTTTCGAATCTGCTGATGGACATCGTTGGCTTGTTTGGGGGTGGCTACCTTGCCGGTGCCGATGGCCCAGACCGGCTCGTAGGCGATGACCAGCTCCTCGAGCTGGTCGGGCGGGAATCCGGCCAAGGAGGAGCGGACTTGGGTTTCGATGATTGAGGCGGTTTCTTTGGCTTCCCGCTGGGTTAAAGTTTCGCCGACGCAGACGATGGGGCGTAGGTGAAAATGAACGGCGGCGATGGCTTTGGCGGCGACTTTGGCGTCGGTCTCATGATCGAATTGGCGACGTTCGGAGTGGCCGAGAATGACGTAGCGCACGCCGAACTCGCGAAGCATCGGTCCGGAAATTTCGCCGGTAAAGGCCCCTTCCTTGGCGGAGTGCATGGTTTGCGCGCCGAGGGCGATGATGCTGTGGCGACCGAGCGTTTCGTGAGCTGCCGGCAGGGAGGTGAAGGGAGGGCAGACAACAATGTCGGCGTAGGCCACGCGATCGACCCGCTTGACGATGTCCTCGATCAGAGTGCGGGTATCAGAGGCGGTGCGGTGCATCTTCCAATTTCCGGCGATGAGTGGACGCCGAGGGGCAGCTGGTTTCGCTCTACTCATGGCAGGTCCTGCAGGGCAGCGACGCCGGGAAGGTTTTTGCCCTCCAGGAATTCGAGGGAAGCACCGCCCCCGGTGGAGATAAAGGTTACCTGGTTAGCCACACCCGCTTTTTTGACGGCTTTGACCGAATCGCCGCCTCCGATAATGGAGACGGCCTTCTGATTGGTGGCGACGGCTTGGGCGATGGCAAAGGTGCCCTCGGCGCAGGCGGGGATTTCGAATACTCCCATCGGTCCATTCCAAAGAATGGTCGAGGCGGTGGAGATCTCTTGGGCGTAGGTGGCGCGGGCTTGGGGGCCGATATCGACGCCCTCCCAGCCGTCGGGAATGTCTGCCCCGGGTTGGGTAAATTTTCCGGGAGAGACGGTGCGTCCGGCAAAATCGAGTTTCTCGACGATCAGGGTGTCCTCGGGGAGAAGAAGGCGAACCCCGCGTTTTTCGGCCTCGGCCAGAATGGATTTGGCCAGTTCGACCTTATCCGGTTCGCAGAGGGACCGGCCAATTTTTCGGCCTTGGGCGAGGCGAAAGGTGTAGCTCATGCCACCCCCGATCAAAATGGTGTTGGCTTTTTCGAGCAGCGCGCGGAGGACGCCGATCTTATCGCCCACCTTGGCACCGCCCAAGATGACGAGAAAAGGGGGTTTCGGCTGGGAGAGTTCCGATCCGAGATAGCGGAGTTCTTTCTCCATGAGGAGTCCGGCGGCGGCTTGGGTGGCGAGACGGGCGCAGCCCTCGGTCGAGGCGTGGGCGCGGTGGGCGGAGCCGAAGGCATCGTTGACGTAAATCTTGGCGGTACCGAGAAGTTTTTGAGCGAAGGCAGGATCGTTCTTTTCTTCTTCGGCATGGAAGCGGACATTTTCGAGGAGAAGTATTTCGCCGGGTTTGAGGGAGGCGCGCGCTTGGTCGGCTTCGGGACCGACGCAGTCGGAGGCAAAGTGAACGGGGCGATGAAGTTTTTTCGCCAAGTAGGCGGCGATGGGACGGAGGGAGTACTTTTCCTCGGGCTTGCCCTTGGGCCGACCGAGATGGCTAGCGAGAATTAGGGAGGCGCCCTTTTCGAGAAGGAGTTGGAGAGTGGGAAGGGTTTCTTGGATTCGGGTATCGTCCGAGATGCGAGGTCCTTCGGGGGAAGGTTCCAAGGGGACATTGAAATCGACCCGGACGAAAACCGGCTGACCCTTGGGGTTGAGAGCTTGAACAGTGAGCTTGGGCACGGAGATCAGCCTGCGATATGGCGGAGAAGATCGACGCAGCGGTTGCTGTAGCCCCACTCGTTATCGTACCAGCTGACCAGCTTGAAAAATCTTTGATTGAGGCCGATGCCGGAGGTGGCGTCGAAGATGCTGGAGTATTGGCTGTGAATGAAATCGGTTGAGACCACTTCGTCCGAGGTGTATTCGAGGATGCCTTTCAAGTAGGTTTCGGAGGCTTTTTTCATGGCTTGGCAAATTTCGGCGTAAGAGGTGTCTTTGGTGGTTCGAACCGTTAAATCCACCACGCTGACCGTCGGCGTCGGGACACGGAAGGACATACCGGTGAGTTTTCCTTGGACTTCGGGGCAGACGAGGCCGACGGCTTTGGCGGCGCCGGTGGTGGAGGGGATGATGTTGATGGCGGCGGAGCGGCCGCCTTTCCAATCTTTACGCGAAGGGCCATCGACCGTTTTTTGCGTGGCGGTGTAGCTGTGGACGGTGGTCATGAGACCTTCTTCCACGCCGAAACCTTCTTTGAGGAGGACATGGACGAGGGGAGCGAGACAGTTGGTGGTGCAGGAGGCGTTGGAGATGATGTGGTGTTTGGCGTGGTCGTACTTGTCGTGGTTCACGCCCATGACCACGGTGATGTCCTCGCCTTTGGCGGGAGCCGAGATGATGACTTTTTTACAACCGGCGGTGATGTGGCCCTTCGCTTTGTCCGCTTCGGTAAAGAGGCCGGTGGATTCAATGACGTAGTCGATCCCGAGATCTTTCCAAGGGAGGGCGGTGGGGCCTTCTTTGACGGCGAGACATTTGATTTTATGGCCATCGACGACGAGGACGTCGTCTTCGGGGACGGAGGAAGAGGATTTGGCGCTGGAGACGTCGAGGTGAAAGCGGCCCTGGGTGGAGTCGTATTTGACGAGATAGGCGAGGTTGTCGGCGGGAACGAGGTCATTGATCGCGACCACATCAAATTTTTTACCGAGCAGGCCTTGTTGGCAGAGAGCCCGAAAAACCAGTCGGCCAATTCGTCCGAACCCATTGATTGCGATTTTTTTATTAGCCATAAGTGGGTGAAGGTAGCGAAGGCGGGCAGAAGCGTCAACGCAGGTCTGGCGCGGCGAGAAAGGAGACGGAGCTGCGGCCATAGGTGCGGTGCCAAACCGACTGGAGGGGTTCGGTGGGAGTCCAGCGAGAGGAGAGGTGGTGTTCCCAAATGATGCGTCCGCCGGGGGCGAGGAGACGTTCGAGGCCTTGGACGACTTTCCATTGGGAAAGTTCGGCTCCGGTTTGATCGTAGGGCGGATCGAGAAAGATGAGGTCGAACGGGCCGGAGGCTTGGGGGAGCCAGCTTTCCACGGGGGAGGCGAGGACCGGAAATGAGTAGTGGAGAGAGGTTAAGTTTTCGCGCAGGGCATCGGCGATGCGGGTGTTTTGCTCGACAAAGAGGGCGGATTGGGCGCCGCGGCTGAGGGCTTCGATTCCGTAGGCGCCGGTGCCGGCAAAGAGATCGAGGACGCGGGATTCGGGCACGAGCGCGCCGAGGGCGGAGAAGACGGCGGCGCGGACGCGGTCTTGGGCGGGGCGGAGGCCGGGCAAGGGGGGAACGATGAGTTGACGACTGCGATGGAGGCCAGCGGTGATCCGGAGAAAGCCACCCCCTCGGCGAGAATGACACGGGGGCTTTTCTTCCCTATGACCTTTGGATGGCTTCTGTTTCACCGAACAAGTTATGCATCATCTTGAACCCTGCCGCCAAGGGGGATCAGGCGAGAAAAACGTTGCATCGGATGGTGAAGCTGGTGCCCGAGGCGAAAGTTTATCTGACGGAGCGACCGGCGCATGGGGAAAAGTTGGCCAAAGAGGCGGTGGCGAAGGGTTATCGAACGATCGTGGCGGCGGGCGGGGATGGGACGGTGAACGAGGTGTTGAACGGATTGGATCCGAAGGTGTGCACGCTGGGGGTGATTCCGGTGGGGACGATGAATGTGCTGGCGTTGGAGTTGGGGATTCCGCCTGATTTAGAGAAGGCGCTGGCGGTGATTCGGGCGGGAAAAAGAAAGAGGTTAGATTTGGGCTTGGCGAATCGGCGGAGGTTTATTCAGTTGGCGGGGGTGGGGTTGGATGCGGAGACGGTGCGGCGGACGCATCCGGAGGCGAAGAAGGCGTGGGGGCCATGGAGCTATCTTTTGACGGCGGCGCAGCTGATGGTGTCACCTGCGCCCGTGTTGCGGGTGAAGGTTCCAGGAAAGAAGGAGATTCGCGGAGCGATGGTCCTGATTGGGAATGGAAGACATTATGGGGGGCCGTTCCAATTTTTCCCCAAGGCGGAGATGGCGGATGGGAAGCTGGATGTTTGCGTCTTTCCGAAGTCGGGTCCGCTGGATCTGTTGTGGTACTTGCAAGCGGTGTTATTGGGGGGGCCTAATTCGCTCCCCGAGGTGACCTACATGCAGGTGGCTGCGTTGCGGGTGGAGGCGGAGAAGGCGGTGGCGCTGGAGGTGGATGGGGAGTATGTGGGTAAAACGCCGGTGGATTTTCAAATCGTAGCGAAGGGGCTTGAGGTGATTATTCCGTGAAGAGCGCGGGGGAGGTTTTTCGTTTAGAAAAGAGCGACGGGGCGGCGAGGGCTGGGGTGGTGCAAACGGCGCACGGCGAGTTTCAGACTCCGGTTTTTATGCCGGTGGGAACGCAGGCCTCGGTGAAAGGGGTGAGTCCGGATGAGCTGACGGAGATGGGGGCAAAAATTATTCTAGGAAACACCTATCATCTGGTGGTGCGGCCTGGGCTGGAGGTGATGGGGCAGATGGGTGGGTTGCATCAGTTTATGCGGTGGGACGGGCCGATTTTGACGGATAGCGGGGGATTTCAGGTCTTTAGTTTAGCCAAGATTCGGGAGGTGAAGGAGGAGGGGGTTTGGTTTTCGAGTCATGTGGATGGAAAAAAGTTATTTTTGGGGCCGAGGGAGGCGGTGCGGGCGCAGGTGGCGCTGGGATCGGACATTATGATGGCTTTCGATGAGTGCCCGCCTTGGCCGTGTTCGCGGGAGGTTTTAGAGAAGAGCTTGGAGCGGACCTTGCGGTGGGCGAAACTATGTCGGGAAGAGCAAGAGGCGACCGGGACAAAGAATCTGCTCTTTGGCATTGGGCAAGGCGGGGATCAGGCGGATTTACGGCAGAAAAGTTGTGAGGGGCTGTTGAATATCGGTTTTGATGGGTACGCGGTGGGTGGGGTGAGCGTGGGGGAGCCGGAGAGGGAGATGATGAAGGCGATCGATGCCAGCATACCTTTTTTGCCGATGGATCGGCCGCGGTATGTGATGGGGTTAGGGCATCCGGATCAGATGGTGAGGATGATTGGGAAGGGGGTGGATATGTTTGATTGCGTGTTGCCGACGCGGGTGGCACGGAACGGGACGGCCTGCACGGTGACGGGGCCAACGTCGGTGCGAAAGGCGAATTGGACCCGCGATGAGGGTCCGATCGTGGAGGGTTGTGGCTGTTATACTTGTCTGCGCTTCAGTCGTGCCTATATCCAACATTTGATCAAGGCGGAAGAACTGCTGGGATTGCGATTGATTTCCCTGCATAACCTGTACTTCAATCTTGAGACACTCCGACAAGCGCGGAGGGCGATCCTAGAGGGTCGCTGGCAGGGTTGGTCCCGCGAGTTCTTGGAGCGGTACCAGCGAGGTGGTGGTTCCAAGGAGGAGGAAGAGGAGACATGATTTTTGATTGGAATGGGTTGGGGCAAGTTCCCTTATTGATGGCCCCTCCGGCGGCGGATGGAAGCGCACCGCCGGCGTGGGTGCAGATTCTGCCCCTGGGGATTCTGTTTATTTTGATGTATTTCGTTTTATTGCGCCCGCAGATGAGACGGCAAAAGGAGGCGGAGAAGCTGATTCAGTCGGTCAAGACGGGGGATCGGGTTTTGGCGGCGGGCGGGATTTACGGAACCGTGGCGAATCTGAAGGATGGGGTGGTGGTGTTGAAAGTGGCGGACAATGTCAAAATTGAGGTTTTGCGTTCGAGCATTACATCGGTCGAGAAAGCGGTTGAGGAAAAAGCAGCCAGTTAGGCGAGGTCATCTATGATCGGCATTCAATTTGGTTTGAGCCTGGTTTTCTTTGTCCTCTTTATCGGATATTTTCTGACGACGGAGACGCGTCGGCGGATGCGGCTGAGCGTTTGGTTGACCTTGGCGCTGACGGGGCTTTGTCTTTCTTCGCTTTTCACGAAGGATGATGCGGGGGCGTGGAAGGTGAGGATCAAGCCTGGGCTGGATCTGAGGGGGGGGACGCAGTTCCTCTTGGAGCTGGCCGGGAATACGAGTCGGGCGACTTTGGATCAGGCGGTGGAGGTGATTCGGAAGCGGGTGGATTCGGTGGGGGTGGCGGAGCCGGTCATTCAGCCGGTGGGGGAGAATCGGATCATTGTGCAGATTCCCGGGGTGAGCGAGGAGGATAAGGCGTCGTACCGAAGGCAGTTGGAGCGGGTGGCGAAACTGGAGTTTACCTTGGTGCATGAGAGAAGTGATGAGCTGGTGGCCAGTGCCAAGGATAAGAATCCAAAGGTTCCGATTGATTGCCAGCTGTTGAATTTACGGGATCGGCAACCGAACGGAACAGTGATCGAAACGCCGATTGTGGTGAAGCGAAGAACGGAGATCTCGGGCAAAAGTGTGGCCAATGCGTTCCGAAGCGTGGATCAGCTGGGGCGGGCGGTGGTCATCATCGAGTTTAATCCGGATGGGCGGCAAAGATTCGGGCAGTTGACCGAGCAGAATATCGGGCGGCGGTTGGCGGTCATTTTGGATGGGGAGGTGTACTCTGCGCCGGTCATTCGAAGTGCGATCTACGGGAGTTGCGAGATTTCTGGGGGGAATATGTCGGCAGTGGAAGCGGAGGAGCTGGCCAGCGTTTTGAAGAACCCGCTGGAGAGCCCGGTGGCGATTATTGACGAGCGGGGAGTTGATCCCAGCTTGGGGGCGAGCTCGGTGCGGAGCGGTTTTCAGGCGGGCTGGGTGAGTCTGGTGGCGGTGGGTCTATTTGTTCTGTTGTACTACCGATGGTTGGGTTTGGTTTCGGTCTTTGGGTTGACCCTGAACATTTTGATTCTGCTCGGTTTACTGGCGCAGTTTGGTTTCACGCTGACCTTGCCCGGTTTGGCGGGACTGATTCTGACGATCGGGATCGGGGTGGATGCGAACGTGCTCGTCTTTGAGCGGATTCGGGAGGAGTTGGGGCATCATCGGACGGCGTTAGAGGGTGTGAGTGCTGGTTTTCAACGAGCGTTCAGTTCGATTTTGGATGCGAACGTGACCACAGTGATCGCAGCGGCGATTCTCTTTTGGCAAGGTTCGGGTCCGGTGCAGGGTTTTGCCACGGTGCTGTGTCTAGGGATCTTTTCCAGTATGTTTGCCGCGCTGATTATCAGCCGGACGGGGGCGGAGTGGTTGGCGGAAGTGGGCGGGAAAGGTTCGTTGCAGATGATGCGGCTTTTTGATGATGCTAAGATCAACTTCTTGGCTTTGCGGAAGCCGGCCTTCCTTCTCTCCAGCTTGCTGTTGCTGGCGGGCGGTCTGACGGTGGCGGTGAAGGGGGAGCGGGTGTTGGGGGTTGATTTTACGGGGGGCGACTTGGTGACGTTCCGCTTCACCGAGAAGGTGGATGACGGAAAAGTGCGAGCGGCTCTCGGAGATCAAGCGGAGGTGGTGCAGTACCAACGAAGTCCGGTGGGTGGGCAAGAGGTGCTTTCCCTGCGGACAGCTTTCGGTTTTGGGGAGAAAGCGGGCGAAACGTTAGCGAAAGAGTTTCCGCAGGCGCAGTTCCGTCAGGTGCAGTTGGATAAAGTGGCTGGGGTGGTGGGAAGTGAGTTAAAGCAAAAAGCGCTGATTGCCTTGATTCTGGGAGTCATTGCGATTTTCTTTTACACCACTTGGAGATTTGAGACCTCCTTCGCCGTTGGGGCGATCGTGGCCCTGCTACACGACGTTTTGATCAGCTTGGGAGTCTTTGCCTTGCTGGGACGAGAGCTCTCGTTGCCGATGGTCGGGGCGATCCTGGCGGTGGCGGGTTACTCGATCAACGACACGATTGTGATCTTTGATCGAATCCGTGAATTCTTTAAAGGGGGCACGGGAGGGGATCGGGCCGAGGTGATGAATGCGGCGATCAACCAAACCTTGAGTCGAACCCTTTTGACGTCAGGAACCACATTTTTGGCGGTGTTGGTTCTATTCCTTCTTGGCGGAAGAGTGATCAACGACTTCTCCCTGATTCTTCTGATTGGAATTGTGGTGGGAACGTACAGCTCGATCTTTATCGCCAGTCCGATTGTGTTGCTCTTCGGAAAAAAGCGGGCTTAGGCAGGCTTGCTAACGGTCGGATAGACCGTATTGCAAAAGGATGCGCTGGACTGATTCTCAATTTGTTTTACCTCCCGAATGCGGTGGAGAGGAGTTGCTGCAGCGTCTTTTAGCGCACCGAGGATTTCCGGAAGGTTCCGCCCAAGAGAACTTCTTACGGCCTCGTCTGGCTAGTTTACAACCGCCGGAAGATCTCTCTGGAATGAAGGATGGGGTGGAGTTCTTGACCGAGGCGATTGAAGGGAAAAAAAGGATTTTGATTTTTTCCGACTATGACGTGGACGGAATTGTTAGCGCAACGATCATGAAGCTGTTTCTGACGGCGCAAGGGTGTCCAGAGGTAAGAACCTTTTTGCCGGATCGGCAGCAGGAGGGATACGGCTTAACGGTGGCGGCTTTGGACCGAGCCCTGTCGCAAGGAGAAAAACCGGACGTTTTCATTGCCCTGGATTGTGGCACCAACAGTGTGGCCGAGGTGGCGAAGCTGAAGGAGGCGGGGATTCGAGTTTTGATCGTGGATCATCATCAACTGAGCCATCCGCAACCGGCGGCGGATGCTTTGGTGAATCCCCAAAAAGGCTCTGCGGGTCACCATTTTTGTACGGGGGGTCTGGTTTTTAAATTGTGCCATGCGTATCAGCGGTCGAAGGGTGGGCGGGAAAGGTTTGATATCCGCGAAGTGCTGGATCTGGTGGCTTTAGCGACGGTGGCGGATCTGGTGCCGTTGCGGGAGGATAACCGAATCTTTGTGCGGGAAGGTTTGAAGCGTTTGGCGATCACCTCCCATTTGGGGTTGAGGAGGTTGATGGAGGTGAGTGGGGTGGGGCTGAGAACGCCGACCTCCTTTACTTTGGGATTCCAATTGGGTCCGCGAATCAACGCGGGGGGTCGGGTGGGGGACGCGAATTCTGGCTTGGAGCTGCTCCTGAGCAAAAATCCGACGGAGACATCCCGATTGGCGCGAGAGTTGGATTTGCAAAATCGCAAAAGGCAGGAGTTGGAGGCCATCGCGCTGGGGGAAGCGGAGGAGTTAGTGGGGAGTTCGCCGAAAGAGTTAGGCTTAGTGGTGGCGAGTGATCGATGGCACTCCGGGGTGGTGGGAATTGTGGCGGCGCGCTTAGCCCGAAAACATCATCGCCCGAGTTTTGTTATCGCCCTGGGCTCGGGGGGAGAGGGAAAGGGCAGTGGGCGAGGATTGCCGGGGCTTTCCCTGATGGATGCACTGCGGGCTTGTGCCCCTTGTTTGCGAGGATTTGGGGGGCACGATGCGGCGGCGGGGATAGTGATTGAGGCGGGGCGAGTGGCCGAGTTTCAAACACTTTTGCAAGCGTGGCTGCGAGACTTTGTGAAGCCGGATGTTTTTGAGAGGACCTTACCGATCGACATTACTCTGAGTCCGAGCCATCTGACGCCCGAGATGGCCAAGGTTTTGGCGGAATTGGCTCCCTTTGGCAAAGGAAACCCTGAACCGATCTTGCGGATGGATCAGGTGGAGTTTGTGGGACAGCCCAAAATCTTTGCGGAACGACATTTAAAATTCCGAGCGGTGGCGGGTGGGAAAAAGTTTGAGGTGGTCGGGTTTGATTTTGCAAAAAGAGTTCCCGATCGGGCTGGCTTCAGTCTGGCGGGCTCGTGGGAGTGGGATGAATATACGGATGGACCCCGGTGGCGAATGACGGATTGGCAGTAGCCCCGGAAGTCGCTCGTTGGGTGCGGGCGGCCACCACCTTAGCGGCCAAGCTGGAGCTGGCGGGTCCGGAGCAGCTTGTTTCCTACTTGCCGCGAAGGCATGAGGATCGTCGACAGGGCTGGCATCCTTCGATGGGTTTGCCGGTGGGGCCGGTCAACTTTCAGGGAGTGGTGACGAGGTCGAAACTGAACCGTTGGCGGGGAAGAAAGTGCAGTGTGGAGGTTGATCTGCAGGTGATTTCGAAAGGTCTGGAGACGGGGGATCGGGTGCGGATTCTTTTTTATCATCTTCCTTTCATGGCTCGGGCCTTTCCGGAGGGTAAGCGTGTGGCGGTGTATGGACGGTTGGAGGAGAAGAGCGGGATTCTGCGAACGATTCACCCTGAGACGGAGACGATCGAGGAGGGGAAAGAGGAGAATATTCATTTAGACCGAGTGGTGCCGGTCTATCCGCTGATCGCGGGACTGAACCAGCGCAGAGTCCGATCTACCCTCTATCACTACTTACGGAATTGCTGGCCGAAGGTGGAGGAGGCTTTTCCCGCAAGTGAAGGCATGCCCAGCCGGGAGGAGGCTTGGCGAATTTATCATTTTCCAAATTCCTTGCCGGAGGTGGAAGTGGCACGGCGGAGGTTAGCGTGGGAGGAGCTGGTGGCCTCGCAGTTTGGGGTACTGGTTCGCAGGGCGGCGCGGGAGGCCATTCGGGTGGAGAGGCCGGAGAAGGTGCGTGATTTGATCGGGCCTTGGTTGGCGAACTTGCCTTTTCCGATGACGGGGGACCAGAAGAAGGCGTGCGGGGAAATCGATGTGGATTTGGGGCTCGGGCGTCCGATGCATCGGCTGTTGCAGGGGGATGTGGGTTCAGGAAAAACTCTGGTGGCGGCGCATGCTCTTTTACGAGCACTGGAACACGGTTCCCATGTGGCTCTGATGGCGCCGACGACCTTACTGGTGGAGCAACATGCGGCGGCTTTACGAAAACTTTTGCCACCCCGAGTGTTGGAAATTGTCACTTGGACGGCCGACTCAAAACCGGGTCCGGTGGGTTTATTTCCGAGGATTACGATTGGGACGCACGCGCTCTTTGCGGCCAAGGCAAGGTTGGCGCGGTTATCCCTGTGTGTGATTGATGAGCAGCAGAGATTTGGGGTGAAGCAGCGGGCGGCTTTTTTAGCGAAGGGGGAGCGACCGGACTTACTGGTACTGACAGCCACGCCGATCCCGAGAACATACGATCTCCTGATGAACGGGGACTTGGATAAGTCCTACTTGCGGGAGATGCCGCCGGGACGAGGTGAGGTGAAGACTTATGTGAGGGATGGGGAGGCGGAGGAGAAGATTTGGGTGCATTTGCAGGATCGGATTCAAGCGGGAGACAGGGCTTATGTCGTTGTGCCAAGATTAGGGGAGGAGGTGCAAGATCCCGCGGATGAGGCTTCGGTTAAAAGAACGTACGATCTACTGGCGGCACGGTTTGGCAGTCGGCGAGTGGCTCTGCTGCACGGGAAGATGAAGGAGTCGGAGAAGTTGCGGATCTTGGATGGTTTCCGGAAAGGGGAGATTTCGGTTTTAGCGGCCACGACGGTGGTGGAGGTGGGAGTGGATGTGCCGGAGGCGAACTTCATGGTGATTGATCATGCGGATCGTTTGGGGCTGTCCCAACTGCATCAGTTGCGGGGCAGAATTGGGCGGGGAGGAAAAAGCGGTAAGTGCATTTTAATTCAGAGAGCGGGAGGTCCAGAGGCGCGGGAGAGGTTGGTATTTCTGGAAAAGAATCGGGATGGGTTTCTGGTGGCGGAGGAGGATTTTCGGATTCGGGGGCCAGGGGATACTTTGGGAGAGGAGCAGAGTGGGGTCCCTCGCTACCGGCATGCCCGGTTGCCTTGGGACGAGCCTATTTTTGAGGTCGCGAAATTGGAGGCGACGCGGTTGTGGCAAGGAGGTTGGCAAGACTGGAGAGGGCTAGTGGAGGCGGAGAAACTGGCCCGAGCTGACTTTGCGGCGAACTGATACTTTAGGCTGAGCCAAGCTGGAAAAGAGGGGTGTCTGGGGCTAATCTTGGTGGATGATTCAGGGTACAGGAATTCGATCTCACGAACTGTTTGAGAGGGCCAAGCAGGTTACTCCAGGGGGAGTGCACTCTCCGGTCAGAGCTTTTCGGGCGGTGGGGGGAGAGCCTTTTTTTGTGGAGTCTGCCCGGGGTCCCCGGTTGCGGGATGTGGATGGGAGGGAGTATGTGGATTATGTGGGAAGTTGGGGGCCAGCCATTTTGGGTCATGCTCACCCTGAAATTGTGGAGGCGGTGAGGAAGGCGGCGGAGCGGGGGATGAGTTACGGCACGCCGCATGAGGGTGAGGTGGTGTTGGCGTCGAAGATTTGCCGAGCGATTCCGAGTGTGGAGAAGGTGCGGTTTTGTAGCAGTGGGACGGAGGCGACGATGTCGTGTGTGCGCTTGGCGCGGGGAGCCACCCAGCGGAAGAAGATCATCAAGTTTGCGGGATGTTATCACGGTCATAGCGATGCGCTGCTGGTGGCGGCGGGGTCGGGTCCGTTGACGTTGGGACGGCCGGATAGCGCGGGGGTCACGCCCGGAGCGGTGCAGGACACGCTGATTTTGCCTTTTCACGACCGGGAAGCGGTTCGGGCTTGTCTGGAGAAGTATGGGGAGGATTTAGCAGCAATTCTTTTGGAGCCGATTCCAGCGAATGTGGGGCTGATCTTGCCGGAGGATGGGTATTTGCAGTTTTTAAGAGAGGAAACGAAAAAGTGCGGGGCGCTGCTTATTTTTGATGAGGTGATGACCGGCTTCCGTTTGGGATTGGGGGGAGTGCAGGAGAGGGTGGGGATCCGGCCCGATCTGACCGCTTTTGGCAAAGTGATCGGGGGAGGAATGCCGGTGGGGGCTTTCGGCGGTCGGAAGGAGATCATGGATCATTTGGCTCCGGATGGGCCGGTTTATCAGGCAGGAACTTTATCGGGTCATCCGTTGGCGATGGCGGCGGGGATTGTTCAACTGGAGGTTTTGGAGAGGGGCGGGGTGTATGAGCGACTGGAGGCGACCGGGCAGCGGGTGGAAAAGTTAGTGCGGGATCAGCTGGAGGAGTCGGGGCAGAACTATCCGTGGGCGCGGGTAGGATCGATGTTTTGCCTTTTCTTTCGCGAAAGTGGGGAGCGAGTTCGTAATTTGGCGGATGCGCAAGCGTGTGACCGGAAGGCGTACGCGACATTCTTTCATGCGCTTTTACAAGAGGGGGTGTATTTTCCGCCTTCTCAGTTCGAGAGCTGTTTTCTCTCGGCGGCCCATGGGGAAAGGGAGATGGAAATTACGCAACGGGCCCTTCGTTCCGCTCTTCATCGGAAGGCTTGAGGGCGGGTCCTTGGTACGGCAGGGTGGAGGGGTGAAAGGTTTAGGAAGTTCCCCCTCCGACTACTTTGATTACAAGGGGCAGGGACATGAGGAGCTTTTTTCCGCCAGCAAAGATGTTTGGGAGATATTGCCGGCAATCGCAGGCTACTTAAAGAAGCACTTACCAAAAGGGTCGAAGGGAAAGATTTTGGGCAATCCGGTCATTGGGGAAAATGTGTTTTTGGGCGAGGGAACGATTGTGGAACCTGGGGCCTACATCCGAGGCCCGGCTTGGATCGGGCGGAATTGTGAGATTCGGCACGGGGCGTATTTGCGGGAAAATGTGATTGCGGGAGACCATTGCGTTCTGGGCAATAGTTCCGAATTTAAAAACTGTCTTTTGCTGGAGGGGGCCCATGCGCCTCATTTTAATTATGTGGGAGATTCGGTGTTGGGTCGGGATGTGAATTTGGGGGCGGGAGTGATTCTTTCGAACTACCGTTTGGATGGGCAGGTCATTCGGGTGGCTCGTGCGGGCACCTTGGTGGAAACGGGATTAAGGAAATTTGGGGCGATCATCGGCGACGGTGCGTCGGTGGGGTGTAATGCGGTTTTAAACCCCGGCAGTTTGGTCGCACCCAAAGCGAAGATCTTGCCCGGAACGATCTGGGTGGGTGGGGGAAGAAAGGCGGGGTAAGGCGAGGCGAATTAGGTGTAGGGGTTGCCGACAAAGCTGTGGAATGGGGCGACGGTAAAGGCGCGTTCGATCAGGCCGTCAAAGATGGCCGGAACAGCATCGGCGGTTTGGGAGTGGAGATCGTGCAAAAGGATGATGGAACCAGGTTGGCTGGCAGAGAGTACGCGCTGAGCGATGGCAGAGCTGCCGGGTTGGGACCAATCTTTGGGATCGACCGACCAGTAGGCCACGCCGAGACCAAGTTTGGAGGGGATCGATCCTTGCTCCCGGCGGAACGCACCATAAGGGGGGCGGAACCAGACTGGGGTGATGCCGGTTGCACGGGCGATGGCCTCTTGGGTGCGGATGAGTTGGTGTTCGACGGCACCATCGGACATACCGGCTAGGCGAGGGTGAGTGTAGGTGTGGTTGGCCACATCGTGGCCCTCCTCCACGATTCGTCGGGCGAGTTGCGGGTAGGCGTCCACCTTTGACCCAATCAGGAAAAAAGTGGCGTGCAGGCCGCGTTGAGAAAGTTCGGTTAAGACCCGATCGGTCACCCCCGGGCTGGGGCCGTCATCAAAAGTAAGGGCAACTCGATTACCAAAGCCCGGTCCACTGTTGATGAAGGCGGGATTGACCTCGCACTCCCCCGGTTGGATTGGAATCTCCCCTTGGGCGAAAGCGGGCGAGGCGTAGCTGGCACCGGCGAGGCCAAGCAGCTTCAAGAAATCAGCACGCCTCATAGGCTTTCTCTTTAGCATGGGGAAAGGCATGATCCAAGGCTCTTTCGATGAAGATCTGTGACCTAACACAAATGTACTCCTCACAAGGGGGAGGGGTGCGATCCTATCTTCTAGCCAAACGCGATTATATTCGGGAGCACACCTCCCATCACCATCTCCTGATTGTCCCGGGCAGCCGGACGGAGCAGATCGAGGGGGGGAGGTGCCAGATGTGGAGTGTTCGTGGCCCTTTGGTGAATCGAACCTCGCGCTACCGCTGGATGCTGGATCTGCCCGCGCTGTTGCGGATTCTCTACGCGGAACGGCCCGACGTAGTGGAGTCGGGCGATCCCTATCATGCCGCGATGGTTTCAAGAAATTGGGCGAATCGGAGGGGGTCAAAGTTTTACATGTTTTACCACTCGCACTTTCCGGATGCGCTGTTACGAACGGTGTTGAAATTTGCCGGTCCGTGGGCGCGATCGGTGACGGAGCAGTTAGCGGCGGATTACCTGCGTCACTTGGCCACGGGCGGGCATGGGGTTTTTGTGGGAAGCCGGCATTTGACTCAGGTGTTGGGTGCCTGGGGGGTGCCAAGGGTGATTCATCTTCCGTTAGGGGTGGACACGACATGCTTTCACCCCGTCTCGGCGGAGAGGAAAGGGGAGTTGCGGCGGAAGTTTAACCTGCCGGAGGATGCAAGGGTGGCGCTGTATGTGGGACGTTTTTCGCCGGATAAAGACACCGCGTTGCTTTTACGGTGTTGGCAACGAATGGAGGAGATTGCTGGCAAAAAATGGGTCGGGGTTATGGTCGGAGATGGTCAGATGAAGCCGATGGTGGAGAATTTTGCCCGTTCGAATGGTTGCCTTCGGCTGGTGCCCTTTTTGAAGGATTCGAAGGAGTTGGCGGAGTGGTATCAAGCGGCTGACCTGCTGATTCATCCGGGCCGATGGGAAACGTTTGGGCTGGTCCTGCTGGAGGCACAGGCTTGTGGTCTGCCGGTGGTGGCTTTTCGAGGTGGGGCGATGGAGGAGCAGGCATTCGATGTAGCTGGTTGGGCGGAGGAGAGGAGTTCCGACTCCCTGGCCCAAGCGGTTTGTCGGAGGTTGGAAATCCCTGACGAGATGGAGAAAAGTCGGCTGAGAACATTCATTGAGGAGAGGTTTAGCTGGCAGCAAACCTTTGCCCGACAGATAGCGGAGTACGAGGCGTGAGCGTGCCCATTTTGATTCGTTACTATCGGGACGAGGATCGGGCACAGGTTCGACAAATCTGTGCGGAGACGGGTTTTTTAGGGGATCCGGTCGATCCGCTTTTTGAGGATCGAGAACTCTTTGCGGATTTTCTGACCGCCCCCTACACGGATGCGGAACCGGAGAACTGCCTTGTGTTGGAGGGAGAGGGTCGTCGCTTGTTGGGATATATCATGGGTTCCCGGTGTTTCTGGAAGCACACGGGATACTTGGTGTATCGAATGCCGGGATGGGTGATCCGAGCGATGTGGGGATACTTTTTCTCTTATGGAGAACCAAGCCGCCGCTACTTGCGGTGGGTGCTTTCGCGGGGAAGACGAGAAACGCCCTCGACCCCTAAACGGGGGGTGCATTTTCACATTAATCTTTTGCCGGAGGTACGAGGGCTATCGATTGGCAAGGTTCTCTTTGACACTTTTTTAGACCGGATGGGTGAGTTGGGCGAAAAAAGTGTTTTTGGGCAAGTGATCAGTAAAGAGGAAAGAAGAACGGAGAGGATGTTTGCGCGGTACGGATTTCGACTGACCGACCGGAGGGAGGTAACCAAGTTTCGGGAGCAGAGAAAAGATCCGGTCTACCTCTTTACCTTGGTCCAGGTGCGGGATCGGACGCCACCGCCGCGGCCTCCCCGCCTGATTTTATCCCTGCACGACTTCCACCCGGGGTCGCGTCATCAGATTGAGGAGCAGGTGCAGTTCTGTCTGTCGCGCTGCCCCGGTCATCTCTCGATTTTGGTGGTGCCTCACTACCACCATGGGATTCGGGTAGAGGACTCGAAGGAGAGTCTTGAGTTTTTGAGCAAGAGTCAGGCCGAGGGGCACGATCTGGCGATTCATGGCTTTTTTCATGATCGCAAGGGTTTGCCGGTGGCCTCGAGGTTTTGGACTCAGTGGTACAGTGCGAATGAAGCGGAGTTTTTCTCGCTACCGCCCGATGAGGCGGCCCAAAGAATCACGGCGGCAAAGGAGTTGTGGATGCGGCAAGGTTGGCGGGCACGGGGCTTTGTGGCACCGGGGTGGTTGTACTCATCCACGTTGGACAGGGAACTGAGAGAGATGGGCTTTCGCTATACCTGCACCTTAAGGGATGTCATTCATTTCCCTCAAGGAAAGAGAGAAAGGGCTTGGGCGGGGACTTACAGTTTGCGGTCGGTCTGGCGTCGCGCCTTGGCCCGGGCTTGGCATCCGCTGTGGAAGTCGCGTTGGGGTCAGGAGTCGGTGGTGCGGCTGAGTTTACATCCTCAGGATTTGGAAGTTCCTTTTGTTCGTAGGCAGTTGGGCGTTTTTCTCGATGAGTTGGCCGAACGTGGCTATCGTAGCTGGTCGTACGCTGACCATGTCGAAAGCTGACCTTCATCTCCATAGCCGCTATTCGGATCGTCCGTCCGAGTGGATTCTGCGCAAGCTCGGCATTCCCGACAGCCTGTCTGATCCCAGAAAATTGTATGAAACCCTTCGGGGAAAGGGGCACGACTTTGTCACTTTGACGGATCACAACACGCTGGGGGCGGCGGAGGAGCTGCGAGGGTTGGAGGGCTTTATTCCAGGCATGGAGATCACGACCTATTTTCCCGAGGATCATTGCAAGGTTCATCTCTTGGCTTGGAACCTGAGCAGGGCGGAGGCGGAGGAGGTGGAAAGATTGCGGCCCAATCTCTATGAACTGAGCGCATTCTTGCGCAAGGAGCGAGTGGTTCACGCGGTGGCGCATCCCTTGATTCACTTGGATGGAAAAATGAAGGCGGAGCACTTCGAGAAGTTGATTCTTTTATTTCAGGTCTTCGAGAAAATCAACGGCCTCCGTGCTCCCTTAGGGCAAGAGGTGGCCTATGCCTGTGGCTGTGCCCTGACGGAAAAAAAGATTCAGGAGCTGGCGAAACGACACAACCTAGAGCCGGTCGGGCCGACTCCTTGGCGGAAGTCGTGGATGGGGGGTTCGAACGATCACTGCGGGTTGTATGCTGGAGGTGTTTGGACGGAAGTTGCGGGGCGTCACGATGCCGAGACTTTTCTGCGGGCGGTGGAGGTTGGAGAGGGCATTGTTCAGGGAGAGGGGGCGGACCCGGCCCGGCTGGTCAATGGTCTCTTTCACGTCATTTTCGATTATTTGAGAATGAAGGTGGGGGGTCAGGCTCCGCGCGGGTCGGATCTGATTTTAAAAATCCTCAATCGGTTTCTGGCGGGAGAAAATCCCCTGGAAATCACTTTTATGGAAAAGGCGCGGTACGCGGTGGAGATGGTCACGAGCGGAAGGATCTTTGAATTTTGGAAGTCGCCCGAGGGGGGGCTGAGCAAAGAGCTCTCGGCCTATCTGACTCGTCCATCCACTCGGGAGGAGCTGCAACGTGTGTTAGAGACGGAGCGGGTGCCGGAGCGACGAAGCTTTCGCTTAGCTTCCAAAGTGATGAATGATGTGGGGTTTCGAATTGTCACTCGTTTCTTACAGAAGGCAGAAAAGGGGGATTTGGTGGGTGGTTTGGAGCCCTTGGCGGGGGTTCTTCCCCTTGGCTTGGCAACGGCCCCCTATCTCTACTCGTTTCATGCCTTGCGCAACGATCGAAAAATGTGGGGAGAGGTGTCGGAGCGGTTTCTCGGACATCGCCCGGAAAGTCTGCAAAACCATCGAAGGGCGTGGTTCACGGACACCCTGGAGGATGTGAATGGAGTGGCGCGGACGATTCGCACCATGGCAGGGGCAGGTCGCGAAATGGGGGCAGACATCACGATTCTGACGAGTCGCCCTGGATTCACCCCAGAGGCGGGGGTTTTCAATTTTCAGCCGGTGGGAGTTTTTACGATCCCGGAGTACGATCTGCAGAAGCTGAGTTTTCCTCCCGTCTTGGAGTTGGTGGATCATGTGGCACAGCGGGGGTACACGGAGTTAATTTTAAGTACGCCCGGCCCGATGGGTCTGGCGGGCTTATTGGCGGCCAATATTTTGGGTTTGCGGACAAGTGCCATCTATCACACCGATTTTCCGCAGTACGCGCGGTTTTTGAGTGAGGATGATCCCTTGGTCGAGGGTATTGCCTGGAACTACATGCACTGGTTTTACAGTCAGATGGATCGCGTCTACGTCAATTCACAAAGCTATCTTCATCGGTGGGTGGAGAAAGGGTTGGCACCGGAAAAGTTGGCGATTTTGCCTCGGGGGCTTGATACGGAGCAGTTTTCCACGCGACATCGGAAGAGCGATTTTTGGGTTCAACGAGGAGCGAGGGGTAAAGTGGCTCTTTATGTAGGGCGGATTTCCAAAGAGAAGGAGTTGGACTTCTTGGCTCGGGTAGCCGAGCGGATGGGGAAAAGTGGCGGGGTGACATTTGCCTTCGTGGGGGAGGGGCCTTTTTTACCAGAGCTAAGGCGCAAAGTGCCGCAGGGGATCTTCACGGGGGTTTTACATGGGGAGCGGTTGTCGCAGGCTTACGCGTCGGCCGATCTTTTTGTTTTTCCAAGCACAACCGATACGTATGGGAATGTGGTGGTGGAGGCGATGGCCTCTGGCCTTCCGGTGGTGGTATCGGATCAAGGAGGTCCGGGAGAGCTGTTGCGGGACCCGCAAGATGGAATCCAAGTGGCCACGGGAGATGTGGGGAAGTGGGTTACGGCAATCGAGCAGCTCATCCAGACTAAAGATGCAGATCAGGAGAGGGAGGTAAGGAGGCAAAGGACGGTTTTGGGTCGAAGTTGGAATGACGCATTTCAAAGTTTTTGGAAGGATGCCCTTTTGTGAATAACTTTATCTGCAAATGAATTGACGCAGAGCACTTTCGATCGTTTTATGGAGCAATGTCCGACTCGCTGCCCAAGCCGCCGACACCTCCTCTTCCGCCAGGTGTGGGCATGCCGAAGCCCCCTGCGCCCCCTGGACTGCCAAAACCTCCTCTGGCACCACCTAGTATCGGTCTGAAACCTCCGGCTCCACCTGCAGCCAAGCCCCCTGGTGCGCCGACCCCTCCGATTCCAGCGGCGCCTAGTCTAAAAAAAGAGACGATGCGTTTGGTGCCACCTGCTCCACCGAAACCGCCCGTGCCGGGGGTTCCAGTTGCCGGAGCACCGACGCCACCCGCCGTGCCGACAGTTCCTGGGGCGGCGCCGAGACCAACCGCAGTGACTCTGCCGCCACTCCCAGGAGCCGCTAAGCCGCCGGCCGATTTACGAAAAGAGACGATGAGGATTTCCCTGCCTCCTCGGCCCGGGGCACCGGGAGCAGCCGCACCTGGAAAACCCGTAGGAGGGCCATCCCCCGCCGCCACGCAGGTGGCGAAACCGATCAGTCCAGTCGCGGGAGCGGGCGGGGTTGTTGCCAAGGCAGGCGGTGCTCCGGCAGCACCTCAGATGGCGCCCGCGGCCACGGCACGACCTGCAGGGGTAGCGGTGGCGCGAACGGTGGTAGATAGCGATAGCGGGGGAACGGCTTTGGCTATCGCAGCGCTGTTGGCTTCCCTGGCAGCTTTCGGAATTGTTTTGCTAAGTTATCTTGGTAAATAAGGATTACGTATGGCTGATGCATCCACTCTTACCCTGACTCAAGCAAACTTTGATGCCGCGGTCTTAAAGTCACCCGTTCCGGTACTGGTGGATTTCTG
>CAMCFB010000026.1 GCA_945874125.1 Verrucomicrobia subdivision 6 bacterium
CCTCCCGCACCGCCTCCGCCCCCTCCGTCATATCCTGCTCCACCTCCACCTGCCACCACCAGAATCTCCACCGTGCCAGATCCCGTCGGCTTAAAGGTGCTGTTTCCAACATTCGTGAAGGTGTGAATGATAAAATCACCACTTCCACTGATCGTCCCACCCGTGGCACTCATAAATCCTGGTAGCGCCGTAATTGTCGGGGTGGCTTTGTTCACAGTCACATTCACGCTCGTTGTTACCGTGTTGTAATTGGCCGTGTCCTTCGGGGTGAACGTCACTTCTTGGATGACCGTTCCGGCGCTCGGCAATGCTGCTGAATTAGCCCAGTCAAACCGTCCCGACACACTGGCACTTCCCCCAGTTAATGCTGAGGAACCCAAAGTCTGCCCGTAATTGATCGGTGCCGCTGTCGGAGCCGTGATTATAGGAGTAGCTTTGACGACATTCACTGTCCTCGTCACCTGCACGGCCTGATTCCCCGCCACATCGGTCGCGTTGTAATTCAACGTGTAATTTCCCACGGTCGCTGTGTTGACCGTCCCGCTCCCCATGATCGTTCCCGTTGCGTCCACATTGTCGGTCACCGTTGCACCAGGATCAGAGAAAGTCGCTCCCTTATAAATCTCTAGAGGATTCGCCCCGATCAGGGTGATGACAGGGACCGAAGTATCCAAGACATGAATCGTGCCGGTCGCAGTCTCGGCCGAGAAAGCTCCACTTACATCGAAATCAATGACGTCGACGTAGGTGGTGCTGATCCCGTCTAAAAGATAATTTCCCGAGCTGCTGACCGGATTCCCTCCATTCAGTGCCAAGACCTGAAGAGGATCCAGCCGTGCCCACAACGCCATGGTGGAAGGAACATAACTGTTGGAAGCCCCTCCACCGCCACCCATCACCAACCCCTGTCCCTCCGCAGCCCCAGTCCCATGATCGAGATAAACTGCCTTGAAGGTCTGGCTATCAGGCATCTGGTTATAGTCCAACTGGACATTGGAGCCGTTGTTCATCACCAGCCCATACACACTTCCATATCCCGCACCGAAAGTTTTGTTTCGGAGGTACATCTGCGACGGCATTCCCGGCGAACCGACCAACGTCCTCACATTCACCAGTGATTGATCCGGATTGGAGCTGCCAACCGCAAAGGAGCTGTTGAGCGGATTGGCGCCATTGTTATAAATGAGCGGACTGGTTGCAGACCCGTCAAAACTCATTCCAGCCGCGTTGGGCAACGCAAACGCAATGCCGTGCGCGTAGGAACCAATGCCCCCGCTCGGGAACGATCCGCCCGACGCCGTCCAGGTCATCGCCAACTCCATGCTGTTTTTCAGAATATCCAGAGAGCCGGGCAGAACAGCAGAGCCGGTCCGTGCCGAAGAAGAAAAACTCCCCGAAGGTTCCGTCAAGAATCCGCCCAAACTTGCGTTCTCTCCGTAGGCCACCAAGACCCAGGCTCCTCCACCTACCGCCGTTAGGTCGGCCAAGGCACCATCCTCCCCACTGGTCTGATCCCAGGCCTGATATCGGATCTCCGCATTTCCACTGAAGTTTGCCTTCGGAACAAATCGAACCCGATGAAGTTCATCGCTTTTGAGCAACCGCGCTGAACCGGGGCTGACGCCGGAAAGCGAATTCCAGACATTCCCTCCATTCAATGAATACTCCCAAGAGCCGTGAGTCGTATCGACCCCTGTGACCGCGATACCCTTGAGGGCACCAGAGTCTTCGTCCAAGGAACCCTCGGTCAAAACCGTTACTGCCGTTCCTAAATTGCTGGCGGATGCCACGCCCTGAGAAATCGAATCTAGGTTGGCTCCCCCAGCCACAGTCACCGTAAAAGCACTCACCTCCGTGTGGTCCGCATAAAAATTATTCTTTGAGTCAACAATGAGATAGAGCATTTCCCCAGGCCGCATTTCCAGCAATGCATCGGAGGCCAGGGCAACAGAACCGCCATTTTCCAGCGAACCCGATCGGATCGAAAAATACCGGGAAGATCCGGCCAATCCTCTCTGCAGTTTATAATCGATGCCGTCGTTCGACCCGTACGGGAGGCGAAGGCTCACATTGAAGTTTGCCGCCACGGTCTGGCCAGAGGTGTTTTTCCATCCGATGGCCACAGCCCGATTTGCCTCCTCCATATTCGAGGGGTGAATCACCAGGCTGCCGGCAGGGACTGGGCCGGTGGTGGAGTTGATCCGCTGAACGAAGGGATAATTGTTTAGGTAGCCAGAGTCTCCGTCCCACTGGGGTTGATTTTCAATGATCTCGTTTCCGGTGGTTTTCCAATTCCCCAACAAGGCCAGTGCAGACACATTTCCTCCCAGATACTGCCAACGGTTGTTTGCCGATTGTGGGGTAGGTCCTGCAATAAATTCTGCCAAGGCGTCATAGGTCGTCGACTGCCCCGTAATCACCGGTGCTCGGTTCACTTGGCCGAAGGGCGTTACGGTAAGTCCAGCCACCGTTACGCTCCCCCACGCCACACTCGCCGTCGCAGGATAATAGCCCACCGCCCCACTGGCGATTCCACTAAAGGCATTCACTCCGATTGTTGGCGGCGTATTCCCCAGAAAATTAACCGAGGCCAAGGTGGAGCTGTTCAAGAACGCATTGCCGCCAATCGTGGTCACGGCACCGGGAATGGTGATAAAGGTCAGCTTGGGGCAGTTAAAAAAAGCCCCAGACTTAATTTCCGTCACGGTGCTCGGCAGCGTGACGCTTACTAGATTCGCACAACTTTCAAATGCGTTGGCCCCAATCGTGATCACCCCGTTCGGGATCACGATCGCAGTCAGAGCACCACAACCCTGGAACAGGTAGGCACTCAAACTGGTCAAGCTAGTCGGAAGGGTGATGCTCGTGAGATTGCTGCAACCCGCGAAAGCAAACTGCCCGATGGTGGCCACGCTATTGGGAATAGAGATGCTGGTTAACTGGGTGCAGCCTTCAAATGCTTTTTCTCCAATCGTCGTCACGCTACTGGGCAGCGTCAGATTTGTGATAGAGGCGACATTCTTAAAGGCCTCATTTCCAATCTGGGTCACCGCCACTCCCCCGATCGTAGCAGGAATCACCACATCGCCTCCCGTTCCCGTGTATCCCGTGATCGTTACTTCCCCGTTATTAATGGTGGAGTTGAAATCAGACACAACTGCCACACGGAAGCCGTAGGAGTTGTTCCCATCAATCGCCGGATCGATGTAGGAGTTGCGGTAGGAGGCATCCAAGTAGTCGATGCCGATGTCCCAGGAGCCGCTGCGCATCTCCAGGCTCTCGCCCGCTGTGTTGTAAACTCCGTCATATGCTGTCTCATTCCACTCCCACACATTCCCTCCTTGCCCCATCGTTCCATATGCACTTAACCCACCCGCATTGTTGATATCCGCAGGGCCAGCTTGTCCACCGTAAACCGCCGTGTTGGGACCTGTTCCACCAGCGACTGCCGATGGCCTGCTATCGCTTCCAGTGGGATAATTATACCAAGTTCCATTAGGACTACCATACGCTCCTTTGTACCACTCGTCCCTACTGGCGATGACATACTTTGCTTGGCTGTTCCTAAATAAATTATTCGCGTTGTACCCTGCATCTGTCGGAGCCCACGGCTGGAGTGTTCCACTGACAAACTTATACGCCGCTGTCCCTCCTGTGCTCGTATTGAGCCAATTGACAAACTTGGCCGCCTCATGCCAGGTCACTCCCGTTGCAGGCTTATTTACTCCGTTGCCACCATACCTGCTCATATCAGACATCGTAATCCCCAAGCCCCCTGCGGTGTTGGCTTTATCGATCTGCTCCCTACTCACCTCGTACTTGCCCAAATTGTAAGTGTAGGCCACCGAGCCAACAGGATTAGGAGTCCCCGTGGTATCGGCCACGTTATTAGGATTGCCGATGGTGACAAAATCCATCGTGAACTGATTAGTTCCGTTTCCGAAACCTCGAGTCGTGGTTTGGGCATAGGCCGAGGCCAAAGTGGTGAAGCTGTATTCATTCGCCCCATAGCCCGTGCCGACGGAGTTCGCGGTAAAAGCCCGATAGTAGTAGCTCGTCCCCGGCGTCAGCCCTGTGATGGTGTTGCTGAAGGACCCGAGACCAAAGCTCGTTCCTGGAGCCGAATATTTCACCCCGTTCGTGGCTGGTGAATTCGTGTTCAGATAAAATCCCGCGTTCGTCACCGTCGTCCCGCCTAAATTTGTGATTCCTCCCATCAGATTGACGCTGGTCTGGGTTAATCCGCTGATCGAATTTGTCGGCCCTGTTTCCACTCCGGGAACCGAGGCCAACAGCTGGATCTGAGCCGGCGTGAGAGCTGTCGAAGAAACTGAAAAGTCATCCAACTGCCCAGTCCAGGGAAAAAAGTTCGCAGCATTAAGGCTGTAATTCCGATAGTCTCCTCCAATCACCAGATCAGAGTTTGTGTAGGAGATATTCGTGGTGACCGTGAGGCTACCCGCTGGAGTTCCATCAATATAAAAAGTACCAGTCAGTCCATTTCTAACGAATGCTACATGCCGCCACTGGCCGTTGTTTACCGATGTAGCGGATGTAAAAGAGTCCAAAGGGAATCCATACACCGGCGATCGATAATCCCAAAAATATAGCTTCCCGTCGATGATTCCCCAGATCCACTCCCCGTCAATATTGGTGGAGGTTCTTCCCATGGTCGCAATCACCTCTTTCCCAGAGGAGGTTGTCTTGATCCATGCACTCAAGGTAAGCTGATTGCTCGTAGGAGTAAAACCAGTCAAGGCGCTTGCTTTGCGAAGAATTCTGCCAGAAGAAGATCCTTCAAAGGCGCTGGAATTCGATCCATTGCGGTCAGCAACAAAGCTCGGCGAACCAGTGAATACCGAAAGCGTGTTCCCATTTCCGGATTCATCCGAGTAGGAGCCGCTCGTAAATTCGTACACGGCCGACCATGTCACGCCTGGCAAGGTAAGAGCCTTAAGAGAAGCTGGGGAGCAGGCAAAAAGCATCAGGGCCGTGGCCACGACGCGACGTGGACACCGTCCCATCCAAAAACAAAATATGCGTTCTCTCGTAAACATTCTTGGGTCTCTTACATCTTCAAGACGTTCACCTTGCCCGCCTCAGGCCGGTTGCCGTTGAACTGCGTATCCACAATGTTGTTTCCATAGTGCTGATTCAGGGTCGCCTGGTCTTGCACGGTGAAGGAGTTGTTGCCGATCCTGAAACTGTTCACCCCGCTGAAGTTCAGCATCCCGTTGTCGCTCGTCGTGCCCGATCCATAAGTGCGGTTCACCAAACCCTCCCGCGTATAAAAGTTGATCATCCCGCTCTGCGCCAAGACCGTCAGGCTGGAGTTATGCAGCAGCACCGTGTTCGCGCGAGCGGTGATCGCACTCATCGCTGCAATGGATGCATTCTGGAACTCCAACCGCTTCGCCGCCAAAGATACCGTCTGCGCATCCACCAAAAGATTCTTACGGGAGTCAGTGATTTTGGCGTCAATCACCCCCGCCAACTGCCGACTCACCGGCAAGCCGTTCTCCACCACCATCGTTCCGCCCAACTCCCCCGTTGCATCCAGCACCGCCATCTGAATCTTGGCATCCGCATTGACCATCGCCCCCACCAACTCCTTGATTTTAAAGTCCCGCACGGAACTGCCACTCACCAGAACCCGGGGCGCATTCACCTCGAACCCTTTTTGTAATTCAACCCCGCCAAATCCACGGATGACCACATCCCGCATCTCCAAACCTTGCCCCGACCGGATCACCGCAATCCCGCTCGATGGGCTCGGCCCAGTGCTGAAGGATGCTGGGCCGATGCTGGCCTGGCTTGTTGTGCCGGTCGTCTCGATCCGAACCTGCGTTCTTTCACTCATCGCCTCTTTCCCGGCCGATGTCGGGATAGCGGCCAGCTCCTCCGTTGTTGCCCCCATTTGCACCACACCAACCGCCTCAAAAGAGGTTTCCCTTACGCCCGAAAGTTCTTTGAAATCTGCCGCCTGCACCCGCAGGTTGCCCGAGGTCAAAACCTCCAGGGCCGCCCCGTTCGCATTCACCGTAACTCCCTGAATCGATATGCCACCGGTCCCAGCGACAAAACCGACCTTTTCTTTGGAGGAAGGCACGTCGATGACGACTCCCCCTTGGATCGTGCCACCCACATTTCGCCAATCTGCCCAGCTCCCCTCCCACAAATCCAAGAAGTCATAACTCCTCATGGGGTATTCGGCGGTCTCTGAAAATTCCGCTGATGCCAGCCCCATCTCTTGACGCGTGGCGTAAAAGAAAACGTCCCTTCGGCTTTCAGTCAGGGGCATCGCCCCAAGATCAAGATTTTGGGTCAGCTTGGTGGCTTGAGCCGTAAAAAAGTCGAAATCTTGCGCGCTGGTCCCCAGCTCCACTTTCTGGGTATCGCCAAGCTCAACCAACCTCGGGGCATCGACAAAGTATTTCGCGAGTTCTCCCGGACTCCCGGCAACCGATCCCTCAAAGTAGAAGTAGTTGTGAAACGCATCTTCTAAGACGGTGTTTTCAAAATCAACCAAGCCACGCAGAGGATTGGCTGCTTGGACAACCGGATCGTCGGACGGACGCGAATCCAGCTGGATCGTTTGGACAATCGTGCCCAGCGTTCCCGGCAAGGTCAGGGTGACGACTGCACTTTGACCCTTGCTGTAAATTTTGGGATCAGGAATGGAGGAACCTAAAATCGAAAAGCTGGTCGCTCCCGCGGCCACATTGAAGAAACCGCCCACTGTCCTGCCTCCTATCGTGACCGCAAAGACCGCCGTGGCCGGATTTTTTAAGGCAGAGCTGAGGCCAATCGTTAATGGATTCAACGGATCCCCAATCACAATCGTCCCAGCCGGTGCCCGACCCACCAGGGTCGGATCAGGATTGCTCGTCACCCCTGCAATGATCTGTCCCACGATTGCGCTCACCGTATTTATCGGTGCGGGGGGAGGAGGCGGGGCGATGGCCACCGGCTTGGGTGCAGGAGCGCCTTGCGGAGCAGGGGCGGGGCCACCCGCCGCCGTGCTGATATCCAGATTATCCGGCGCAGGCCCGCCCGCCATTTTGCCGTCCGCTTTGGGCTCAGGCTTCGCTCCTCCCCCATCTTCCTTTTTGGCGGGTCCTCCCTCTTCCTTTTTCGCCACCACATCTTCTTTTTTGGCCGGCGCATCAGCCTTGGGTTCCTCTTTTTTGGGAGGTGCCTCGGCCGCCACTTTGGGCGCACCCACCAGCACATCCCCGTCCGCTTTCACCGCCACAATTTCCACGCCCAACGACTCCATTTTGCCCTCAGACATTTTAGCCTGCTGCACCTCCACCGTGGCCTGAATTTTTTGTGCCGAAGGCAGAGGCTTGTCGAAGGCTTGAATCAACGGTGTTGAGGCAACGACCTTTTGTACATCCACATCAAAAACCTGAACTGTCGGAGCCGCCGGCGGCTTCCCACCACCCGCACTGCCTTCCCCAGGTCCCTTATCGGCCGCAGGTGCCGCAGCAGCTGCCTTGGGTTTTCCCCCGTCACCCGGTCCTGCGCTATCTCCTCCGGATTCTTTGGTTCCCCCAGATTCCTTTGTATCCGCACCGGGCTTATCACCGCCTGCTTTCTTCTCGCCAGAGCCGCCACCGCTGTCCTCTTTTTTCCCGCCCCCCTCACCACCACCTACAGATGCAGCTTGCCCCGCTCTTACAATCGTTGTTTTGCCCCCAGCGGTGACCTTCATCCCTCCCGCACCCTCCAAAAGCACAAACATCTTGTTTCCGTTGGCATCGACGCTGGCCATAAAAGTCGTCCCCGTGACCGCTGCCGTCACCCCCCCGCAATCCACCGTTGCCCCCCCCGCTCCAGGCGGGGTGTTGATCAGCACCGTTCCTTTGTCGAGCTTGACCAACCGCTCTTTCGATTGGAACGAAAAGGAGGTGTTCGCCCCGACGCGAGTGATGGAGCTGTCGGCAAAGGTAAGTTCGGCCATCGAGGCGGCGGCCGTGCTCACTTTCGATTTTTCGAAGATCTTTTCACTCGCTTTCGCCGGCGCCGCACCTTTGCCGTCTCCTGTGTCGTGTTCGACGATGTTTTTTAGGGCCGTGATTTCTGCTTCCTTTAACTCCACCGCAAAACAAAATCCCGTTCCAAACAAAAAAGTGAGGATCCCTACCAGAATTTTTCCCTGAAACATCACCCTATCATTGACCGCTTCCCCACCCATTCGGTTCAATCTAATCCCTTTAACTAAATCACTTTTCACCACTAATTGAATCTACCTATAAGTTGTTGAAAATCAATGTTTTTAGCCCTTTTTCCAGGCCTCTAAGGCGCTCATTGCCAATAACTTGTAACCCTATACAGCCCATAGCCAATAACTACCAGTATAGCACTATATGTTGTGGTCCAATATTAATCCGAATAAACCTGTTACCCTTGTTCTTAAATCGCTTTACCCCCAGATCCCGTCCGCCGGAAGGGACGACCATCCCTTAGCCCTCGAACTAAGGCGCCCAAGCGCGAGCGTGCCCCGCAACCGCGGGGGAAAATTTAACCTCCACCCCCCCTTCACTCCCCTTTTACGTCATCTTCGCCACTTGCCACCAAAATGCAGCCGACCCGGCTGCTAAAAGTGACAACTCCGGCACGCAAAAAGCCGAACCAAGGGACAACCCGGTCAATCCCGCCCCAAAAAGAGCGGCCAATAAGCCTAAGGGACTACCCATGGCTCAACTCAGGCCGCCAGACCAGCTCCAGTTCCAGCCGGTGGCGCAAGGACGCTAAAGCGTCCAGCCCCCGGATCAAGGTTCCTCCCGTATTTTCCCCACAGTGGGCGCAACAGGCCCGGGCGGCTTCCCAGTCCGCCCGATTCGTGTCCTCCCCGCAGGATCGGCACTGAACTAATGTTTCCATCTTTCGATTCCTCCTTTTTTCTTGCCTCAGCTTGCCTGACGGGGTAGGACATAAAGCGTCCTATGAAGAAAAAAGTTTTGCCACCTTCCGGGGGGCATAGCCGGCCCCCCTTAGAGCGGATGCACCGCCTGCACGACCTTCTTTCCAGCGAACAGCCGGTCAACTGTCAGCAGCTCGGCCAAGATTTTGAAGTTTCCTATAAAACGATTCAGCGAGACCTCGACTTCATGCGGGATCGCCTGAACCTTCCCATCGAATACGACGCCACCCGCTACACCTTCCGCTACACCGAGAAAGTGGAGGCCTTTCCTCTTCTCCAAGTCAGCGAAGGAGAGATTCTGGCCCTCTTCGTCGCCCAAAAAGTACTGGCGCAATACCGCGGCACCCCTTTTGAGAAAACCCTGGGGAGCGCATTTCAAAAACTCACCGGCGCCCTCAAGGAGACGGTCAGCTTTGACCTAGGGGAGTGGGGGTCCGACTACTCGTTCCGAGTCACCGGCGCATCCGCGGCCGACCTGGAAGTTTTTCGCCTCTTGGCACGAGCCATCGTCCAACGCCAAGAAATCGCATTTTCCTATCAACCTCTGAGAGCTTCTGCCCCTGAGACACGCACTGTCCACCCCTACCACCTGGCAAATATCGATAATGCGTGGTACCTGCTCGCTCACGATCCTCAGCGGGCTCAAATTCGAACCTTTGCCCTTCCTAGAATTCAAAAACCTGCCCTTACGAAAAAAACCTTTGATCGCCCACGCGGCTTTTCCGCTGAAAAAGAACTTAAGGGCGGATTCGGGGTTTTTGCAGGCACAGGGAAGCATCTGGTCAAAGTCCGGTTCGACTCCTTTGCCGCTCGCCTTGTGCGTGAAAGGGATTGGCACCCCAGCCAGAAAATTCGGAATGTGAAGGATGGAGGCATTGAACTTGAAATGACCCTTGGCGCCTTGGAAGAAATTGAGCGCTGGATTCTCAGCTGGGGTGACCACGCCAAGGTTCTCAGCCCAAAACCCTTGATTGATTCCGTTAAAAAACGCATTGCCACTATGCAGAAGACATATAGATAACTTTCGACTTAAAGTACTATATATTCTTATACCCTTAAAAACCGCACTATATATTGTATAGAAAATATCTTTAGCTAGTTAGTGGAGTTGGTGGATTCTGTATATTTACAAAGCAAGCAACCGTTTAAACCCAGATCAGGTCATCTGGCCTCTTTTTTGGCTCTTTCTCTGTTCTGCCAACCGGCTTTATTCGCGCAGACCCTGCCCAGTGCCGTCTCTCAACAAGCAGTCATTGATGCTCAAGCTCAACAGGATCGTGAGAGGCAAAGAAAGGTGGCTCTTCAAGAAAAGCCCGACGACAAAACCCCAGTCGAAGCCACTGCTGTTTCGGAAGATCTTGGGTCCCTTCAACTCGTCAGAGAGATTCCAGACCTTCCGTTTGCCCGTCTTCATATGGACCAATCCTATAGCTGGCTCTCCAATGCGAACTACGCCAAGAACTCGCAAAACGTGGTCGCCGCGTGGCAAGCCATCTCCTCGATCGAGGGCGCGTGGGCACCCACAATTCAGACAATGCCTGGTTATGATAAATTTTTTCCTGAGGTTGGTGTCCGAGCCTCCTTTTTTAACTACTTCAGCCAAGAGGAACCTTCTCAGACCAATAATGAGGCCGGGAATTTCGACCTCGGACTCGCCCAAGACTTTCTTCTCGCCAACATCTTTTTTCGCGCCAACCAACAAGTCTCTGATGAGCTCACGGTCGGACTTTCGGTGGATGTGAATGGTTATTTTTTCCTCAACACTCCTGAGGAAAGAAACTCTGTGGCCGGGGATGCCGAGACCAATTTCCTCAATGAAATCACCGCCGCCTACTCCGCGAACTACTTTCACCCCTTCACCGATAATCAAGCCGTCTCCCTCAGTTGGCGGGCCTCCTATGTCTTTTCTAACCCCTCCTACTTTACCCGCACGGATAACAATCTAACCGGCACTTACATTCTTAACTGCACCGACAAAATTAGCCTTACTCCTTTTGCTTCCTATCGCCTCGCCTACTACACCGACGCCTCCACTGCGCCAGCGACGGCCGATTTTAACGACCAAGGTCAATTCACTGGCACAGCCAACGGCTTTTATCGGCGCCTCGACCAGCAATACACGCTTGGCTTGGGCCTCAGCTTTCAGCTGTCACCGGAGCTTTCCACCGGCCTGAACTTCAACTACTCCAAAAGCGACAGCACCAGCCAGATTGCGGAGACGGGCGATTTCACCAACCTTACCGCCGGGGCGAACTGGTCGATGACCTACAAATTTTCCGAAAAGGAGTTTGTCGTGGAACAAAATTCCGACTGCCTTGGCCCTTATGTTCGGACCGACCTGGGCTTTGGCTTCGTCAATAATCTGGAAAGCTCGCAAACTCTCACCGGCACCGTCCTTCCCGGCGTTACTGGCACCTTGGCCAATCCATCCATTTCCGTAAATCCGGGAGTCCGTTTCGATGTCTCCCCCGGCTTCAACTTGACCGACTGGTTCGGCGTAGAGCTTTCCGGGGGCATCCTTTACAATGGTCTTGATCACCTCAATGGCTCTGGAACCGTGACCCTCAATGGTGGCACCGAAACAATTTCGGGCGGAGGACTCTCTTTGACCGGTCGCTACCTCCAAGTCCCCGCCATTTTTTCAACCGTCTTTCGTTGGCCAGGCCAATCCCGCTGGAAGCCTTACCTCTCCACTGGTTTTGGTTTTGCCTACTCCCAACTCCAAATCACCCAAATCGATAACACCCAAACCTCCGACCAGTTCGAGGAAGCCTACTCCCCCGCCTTTTCCGTTGGTTCAGGATTCATCTGGCAAGTTTCTGACAGCGTCGACTTCGACGTCGCCTATAAACTTCTCGGCCTGATCAATCCAACCTATTCTTCTCTGCAACCCGGAGTCGCCCTTTCCAACTCAGTCCAATTTGGCATCAATGTCCGCTTCTGACCTCACCGCGCGAGTTCTTCAACTTAACTCCCGCCTTCGTGGGGGTGGCACCGATTCTCAGTGCCTCGCCCTCTCCCAAGGCCTTTCCGACCTAGGATGGACCATCGAAATAGCTGGGCCCGCCGACGCTCCCTTATCCCGCGCCGCGCAAAACTTTCCCTTCCACCCCCTGCCTCGCTTTCGCCCGTTTCAAATCCTTAGCCTGGCGGGAATCCTGCGCCGAACGAAACCCCGCATCCTCCACGCCCACCACGGGGACGACTACTGGACCGCTCTCCTCGCCTCCCGCCTGGTTGAACCCCGTCCTTTAGTCATCTTTTCTCGTCACCTTGCCAAGAGCCCCCGATCCCGCCTCAGCCAAAAACATCTTTTCGTTCAAGCGGATGCGGTCATCGCCGTCTCCTCCTTTGTCGCTGAAGTTCTTCTTCGCGGCCATGACGACCCTGCCTCCCCCGTGGCGGAACGCCATCACCGTTCGTCGTGTGCTCTCTCCCCCAAAAAACTGCACCTCATCCATACGGGCATCGATACCGCCCTCTTTTGTCCCAAGGGTCCGGACTTCACCCGGCAGGCCCGACAAAAGCTTCAACTCAACCCGAACCAGTTCGTTTTCGGTGTGGTCGGCGGATTCGATCTGCCGGTAGGCAAAGGGCAAAGAATTTTTCTTAAAGCCGCCCAAAGCGTTATGCGCCACCTTCCAACGGCACGTTTTCTCCTGGCGGGTTCAGGCAATATGGAGGATCTGTTGCGAGACGACATTCGTCACTTGGGCCTCGAAGATCGCGCCTACCTGATCGGCCAGCAACCCGACCCTGTTTCTCTACACCATGCGCTCGACTGTCTCGTCCATCCTCAGATTGCGACCGAGGCCTTTCCCTCCGTGGTCTTAGAAGCGCACGCCTGTGGTCGACCCGTCATCGCCTCCGAACTGGACGGCATACCTGAGGCCTGGGCCATCGGCCAGCTGGGTCGGCTGGTTCGTGCCGGGGACGCATCGGCTCTCGCCCAGGCAATGATCGCCCAATCGGAGACTCCTCCTCCCACCGCCGAGGAGCAGTCCCACGCCCACGCCCGTGTTACTGCCCAAGCCTCTCTTCCTGTCCAAGCCCAACGCACCGCCGACCTTTATCGCCGGCTCATGTCCAGGTAACCCCTCGGGGCCAGAGGTCAACCCCCCCCCACCCCCCCAAAAACCCCCCCATAAACCCCTGTCCCACAACATCTTGCGTGGGGTCGTAGGTCTTGTAAGTTGTTTGCCATCAATGTTTTGCGGGGCGCTTTTTCAAATTTGGGGTCGTAGGTCAAGCTTGAGGTTTTGCCCTCTTTCTCTCAACCTCCTCCCTTATGCCGATTCATGAAAATATTCTCGGAACGGTAGGTAAGACCCCCCTCGTAAAACTTCAGCGCATCACCGCTGGTCTCCCCGCCACCATCGCCCTCAAATGCGAATTCTTTAATCCCCTCGGCAGTGTCAAAGACCGTATCGGCGCCGCCATGATTCAGGCCGCGGAAAAAGAGGGCAAAATCACCCCCCAAACCACCATCATCGAGCCCACCTCCGGCAACACCGGCATCGCCCTCGCTTTCGTCGCCGCCGCCAAAGGCTACAAGCTCATTCTCACCATGCCCGAGAGCATGAGCCTCGAACGCCGAACTCTCCTCGCCCTACTCGGCGCCAAACTCGAACTCACCCCCGCCGCCGAAGGAATGAAAGGCGCCATCGCTCGGGCCGAAGCCCTCGCCAAAGAAACTCCTGGCTCTTTTATCCCCCAACAATTTAAAAACCCCGCCAACCCCGCCATCCATAAAAAAACCACCGCCGAAGAAATCTGGTCCGACACCGATGGCTTGGTCGATATCTTTATCTCCGCCGTGGGTACGGGTGGAACCATCACCGGTGTTTCCGAAGTCATCAAAACCCGCAAAAAAACCTTCCGCTCCATCGCCGTCGAACCCAAAGACTCTCCCGTCATCACCCAAACTCGCGCTGGCCAACCCGTGAAACCTGGTCCCCACAAAATTCAGGGAACCGGTGCCGGCTTTGTCCCCGATAACCTCCACCTCGATATCGTCGACGAAGTCATCACCGTCACCAACGAGGAGGCCTTTGCCATGGCTCGCCGCATCTGCAAGGAAGAGGGCATGCTGGTCGGCATCTCCACCGGGGCCAATGTTCATGTCGCCCTCGAAGTCGCCAAACGCCCGGAAAATAAGGGCAAGCTCATCGTCACCATCGGTTGCAGTACGGGCGAGCGCTACCTCACCACCGCTTTGGCCGATGAAGCTCGTCGCCTCGTCGGGGGTTGAGCCCATGCCCAAAGCAAAAAAGAGCACTCCCGCCCGCGCGCCAAAAAAACCCGCTCCCTCTCTTCCGCCCGAAGTCTTAGAACAAGCCGCCCAAGGTTGGCTGCAATCTCATGGAATTTCGTCGACGCCCACCGCTCCCAAACCGAACGAGCCCTCTTTCACTCAGCTCTCCGAAAGCTTGGAAAAAGTTTTGCACCAGCTGCGGGCGGAACTCAACGATCTCCAGACCCGAATCGCCCGCCTCGAATCGAAAAAATCCTAAAGAGACAAAAGCAGTCGCACGACGTTTTCCCAACGTCTCTCCTCCCCACGGGCCAGCGCGTCCCGATCCTTTTGCGGAACCTCTTCGGCTCTCTCAATCGCCAAAATTCTCTCTTCATGCTCCTGCAGGGCGCGCCGATATTTTCGCTCCTGCTCAGGCGACAGCTCGGCCATCGAGTACCCATCGGTAAATTTAATCACCACCGGCCTCGACTGATCCCGATTCTCCCAATCCCAAAACTGCCCCAGCGGCCTTTTCATCATATGCTGGGTCAACTGACGTATCATCAAGTCGTACGCTTGATCCGATGTGCCTGATGCGGCCGTCACCGGGAGACTGACAACCCAAGTCGTCGCCGTCAGTGGCAGAACCGCCAGATCCAACGGCCTCACTACCCAAAAGTCCGCAAAGGAGTACATCGCCTCCGGTGGGGCAAAATAGTCACTCGGAGCCTCGGCCTGCAGGCCTTGACACCCAACCGCCCAGATCAAACTGAATCCGAGAAAGAATTTTCTCACGAATCTCAAATTGGCCACCCGCCCGAGTGGGTCAACTGCCCCCTCCGCTTAGGGTGAATGGCTTGGGGACAAAGAAGAAGATCTTAGCAGAACCAAACACTCCACATGGGCTGTCCTCGGGAAAAGGTCGATCGGCTGGAACCACTCGGGCGTCCATTTCGCTGACCAAGCACGCAAATCCCGTGCCAATGCCGGAGGGTCACACGAAAGATAAAGGACCCCTTGAAAGGGCAGATCCCTTTCAAAAAATCGCCGGGCATCAGGGCTCAGCCCACCCCGAGGCGGATTGATCAGACAAAACGAAGCACCTGTCCCCAGCTTTTCCAATGCCTCGTCAAAGCGATCCTCAAATCGCCCCTCCAACAACTCCGCTTTCGGCGCCTCCCGCTGAAACACGGGGACAGCCGCCGCGCTCGACTCCACCCCCACCACCCGAATCCCACGTTCCGACAGCGGCCCACTAAAAAAACCGGTCCCCGCGTATCCCTCTAAAATACTCTCAATCCCCTCCGGCACCGCCGCCACCACCTGCTGTTGCAGTAACTTCGCCAGTGGCCGATTCGACTGATAAAATGCCTCCCCCCGCACCTCGTCCGCCCGAATCGAGTAGTGGGGCCGTGGCCGCGAACGCTCCCGCAAAACCGCCAACTTCTGATTCACGTCGTCTGCCGCCAACAAGCAGCGCGGAACATCCACCAAAGTTCGCCCGTCCGTCCCCAAAAAACCGATTCGCCCCTCGCTGTTATGCACCGTAATCCGATTTCGATACGCGTAATCAGGCCCCGTCAAAGCCGGCCGAAGCACAGGGTTTTCCAACTTTCCAATGCGTTTCAACGCACTCTCGATCTGGGCCACCTTGGCCCGCACCTCCGCCGGATAGGCCAAGTGCTGCGTCGCACAACCCCCACACTGGGTAAAGAGGGAGCAAGGAGGCACCACCCGATCGGCCGAGGGTTCCAACACCTCGACCAGGCGAGCCCGCGAATAGGTTTTGTGAACCTCCGTCACCACCACCCTCACTTTCTCCCCGAGGGCGGTGAACGGGACAAAAATAACCTGCCCCTCGTGGCGAGACACCCCATCCCCACCATAGGCGAGCTCCGAGATAGTTAACTCGATCGGCTCGGCCGCCGATCCCACAGGCGGCTTCAGTACCAGTTGTCTTTCAAGTCTGCCGGCGGATAGGGCTCAACCTGCCCCGTGTCATGCGCCGGCATCTTCATCGACTTGGTCGGAATAAAGAAAGTCGCAATCTCCACCGTGCCCATCGCTGTGTCCATGATCATTCGCGAAACTCCTTGGGTAAATCCGAACGTATCGCCGTACGTTCCCCCACCCTCTTGTGTCGCCACATAGGGGGAATCGAACAACTCGGAAACCGAAAAGGTCACATTGGCAATCCCTCGCCCCAACTTTTCCATCATCGTCGGCTTGGGCGGAAGCCGCAAATCCGCCAAACCCACCGCCGGAAGGAAGCCAAGCAAGAGACCCACTCGTAGGAATTTGTTCATAGATGATTACTGCCGCTTTCCGCCCAGCCTGCAAGGGGGAAGAAAATTTAAGGCGAATAATTTGTGAATGCCGTCGAACGACTGGGCAGTGTCCGAAACCGCTCGATTACCCCATCCGCCACCCGGTCCGAGAACTCCTTGAAAATATTCTCCCGATTTCGACCCCCAATCACCCGCGTGCCGTCGTACTCCCCCGCCTGAATCCAGGCATAGGTCGTTCGGTCATTCATATAGGGCCCCTCAATAAAGATCACCGGCCCTCGGAACAGCCGGTTGGCAATCAGGTTCCGGTGCCACACATAGGGACTCACGCCCGAGGGGGAGGCGTAGCCCGAGCCCCCATAATTCTCCGGCGGAAATCCCCAGCGGCTTTGAAACTGTCGGCCGATTTCTAACCCAAGATCCAGCTCCTCCGGCGTGGAATTTTCGAGCAACTTGCGCATCAGGTGAAACTTCTGATCATCATAGACCAGCTCACTCGCGGTGTACGCCCCATGCGAAAAAAGCACCAGCCGATTCACGCTGCGAAGGCTAGGCCTTCCTGGACTACCCCAAGGCGCCGCATTGTAGTGGAGGCAGAGAGTGAAATCGGGCCGCAGCTCCTCATTCACCCGACGCGCCCGCGCCTGGATCTCGGCGGAACGATAAAAAAGCAGCTCCGCATTCCACCGGATCAACCCGTTCATCGAATATCTCGGGGTGCGCCGACCCTGAAAATCCTGCAGGAGATACTCAATCGCCTCGGGGTAAAGATCGTTGGGACGCAAAGCCGTCGTCGGCGTAAAGCCATCGTGAGTCCACACCACCTTCGCCCCCGCCTGCATCAGCCGATTCTCTAAAAGACGACAAGTCTTTAAATTTAACTCCCCCTCCACTACCGGCCGATCTCGCCCAATCCGAAAGGTTCGCTCCTCAATATCCGCCCAATCTCCGCCAATGTGCCCCGGATCTAGGCAGATGACCTGCCCCCGCAGCGGCTTTTCCGGATCGGGCAAACAGAAAGAAACGGAGCTCTGACTTTCGCCTTCCTTGGATCTGGTGGCCCACCGCAAAGCGTACAGAGGCTCCGTCTTGGCCACGTCCCGATAAAGACGCGCCCCTTCCTCATTGATCTCTAAATATTTGGCCAAGGCACCCGAGGGATCAAACACCCGTCGGCACCGCCGCAAAAACTCCTCCCGTCCAATTGTCCCTTGATACACATCCAGCAAGCGCCACTCTGGAGCCTCTGCCAAGGGGGAGAAAAGAAAGGGCTTATCCTCCACCGCGGCGGCCGTGTGAATGACGCCCACACTTACCGCAAAACTCATCGATCTCAACCAGCCCATGACTCCCACAATGAACCCGAATCCCCCGCGGGCAAGAAGCGAGGGGTAGCTTGAGCCAACCCACTCTTTTCCATACTCTTTTTCGATGGAGCCCACTGCCACCCCCAAACCCCGGCTTCCATGGGATCGTTGGATCACCGTGGGCACCATCGGCCTCGCCGCGCTGCTCGCCTCCGGTTGGATGATGCGGGAGCGCCAGTGGGCCACCGATCGGGCCGAATCGCGCGAGGACATGCGCCAAGCGATGCACCGCCTGAAAACCCTGTCCTCCTCCGCGGATCAGATCCGTACCGCTTATCTCCAACGCAAATCGGAACTCGATGCCACCCGAAAAAAGCTGGAGCAGGCCAATGCCCGCTCGTCCGAGGATCGCGGGAAACCCCCCGCCACGCCCGACGAAAGAGCAAAATCGGCGAAAACCATCTCCGCCTTTGCCGAAAAATTATCCTCCAGCAAACTCCCCGCTTGGGCGGCCACCGAAAAGGCAGACGGTGCCATTCGAATCCTCCCCGGCATCAGCCTTCCCAAGGGAAACGTGGGCTTTCAAAACTTTGCTTCCCTTGCTTCCACCCTTGTCTCCATCGATCCCGACTGGACTCTGGAGCTGATCGCCCGCGCCGAGCCCTCTTCTGATGCCTGGGAAACGGCCCAAGAACGGGCCGACCTTCTCATCCGGTCGGCCGAAAAATCGCTCCAAGGCCAACCCGCCCGACTGCGGGTCCGGCTCGAAGTTACCAAAGGCCCTCGCATGGAGTGGCGCCTGCAACCCCCCGAAATCACCGCCAAAGCCCCACCCGAGCCCAAGCCCGCCTCCCCAACCAAAGCGGAAAAAAAGTGAGCACGGTTTTCGTTGACGGACACTACTACGCCTACCGCAGCTTTTACGCCATCGCCTCTCTCTCCAATTCAAAAGGAGAGCCGACCAATGCCGCCTACGGCTTCGCCTCTGCCCTTCTTCGTCTGGCGGAGGACCTGAAACCAACCCAGGGCGCGGTTATTTTTGACGGCGGCATCCCCGCCGAACGAATGGCTCTTCACCCGACCTATAAGGCGAATCGAAAAGAAACGCCCGAGGCGCTCGAGCGCCAATTTCCCCTGCTCCACGAAGTCGCCTCCGCTTTGGGTTGGCCCGTTCTCACCGTGGATCAGGAGGAAGCCGATGACGTCATCGCCAGCTACGTCCACGCCGCCGATGCCCACGCCTGCATCGTGGCCACCAACGATAAAGACCTGATGGTTCTCGTCGCCCAAGGCTGCAAAATTTATCAACCCCAGTCGCAAGGCTACGCTCTGCTCGGCCCAACCGAGGTGGAGGCCAAATGGGGCGTCTCGCCCGAACGAGTCCCCGAACTCCTCGCCTTGACCGGTGACTCGGCCGATAATTTCCCCGGCGTTCCAGGGGTCGGGCCCAAAACCGCCGCCAAGTGGATCCTCCAGCACGGGACCTCCGAAAAAGTTTTGGCGGCCGCACCCTCCATCACCCCAGAACGGTTTCGTCCCATTCTGCAGGAGTCGGCCGAAATCGTTCGTCGGAATCGCAAGATGGTCGAACTCCGCACCTCCCTTCCACTTCCTCGTCCCGTCCAAGATCTCGCCTTGCGACCCAACCCGGCCCAACAAGTGGAGCTCTTTCGTCGACTCGAATTTAAACGCTTCACCCGAGAGGCCGAAGCCCGCCTCGCCGCCCACGCTCCCCGCCAACCCGACCTCTTCTCCAGCTAAAGACATGAAGCCGAAAGTAGAAAATCTCTACGTCCACATCCCTTTCTGCACTCACCTCTGCCCCTACTGCGATTTTCCGAAGGAGCGCCTCGCCGGCAATCGCATGCGGGATTTCCTCCGTGGTCTTCAAGCCGAGTGGGCCTGGGCGCAAGAGGAGTTTGCCCTTTCTCCCCGAAGAATCTTTTTCGGCGGGGGCACCCCCACCGCACTCTCCCCCTCCCTTCTGCAGGAGTTGATGGAAATTGCTCCATGGGGAGAGGCGGAGGAGTGGACCGTGGAAGCTAACCCCGACGGCCTCATCGCCAGCAAAACTTCTCTCCTACGCGAAGCTGGGGTCACCCGCATCAGCCTGGGAGTGCAGGCGTTTCGTCCGGCCGACCTCGCCTGGTTGGGCCGACGCCACGACCGCGCCACCATCGCCACCGCCGTCGCCCATGTCCGCCAAGCGGGCATCCCCCTGCTCAACCTTGATCTCATTTACGGCCTGCCCGATCAAGGCCCGGCCGAATGGCAATCCACCTTGGAGGAAGCCTGTGCTCTGCAGCCCGATCACATTTCCGCCTATGTCATCACCCCGGAAGCAGGCACAGAGCTGATCCGACGAATCGAACAGGGAGAGTGGCATCCCGACCCGGATCATGAATCGCTCCTTTTCCTTCTTACGCAGCGCATCCTGGAATGCCACGGGTTCTCCGCTTATGAAATTTCCAACTTTGCCCTGCCGGGAAAAGAGTGCCGCCATCACCAAGCCATCTGGTCGGGGGAAGATTACTTGGGCCTCGGTCCAGGCGCTGTCTCCACCGTCGCGGGACGCCGCTGGCGCAATATTCGCGACACCACCCTGTATGCCCGATCGGCCGAGTCCGGCCCTCACCCCACCCACGAAGAAAATGAGATTTGCGGGCCGCGCGAGCGTCGGGCCGAACGCATTCTTCTCGGACTCCGCACCAGTGAGGGTCTGGCGGAGGAAACCCTTCACGGCCAAGAGGCCTGCCTCTCCGAACTGGTGGCCAAAGGATGGGGTCGTCGTTTTGGGGGAAAGTTTCTTCTCACGCCTCGTGGCCGACTGCGGGCGGACGCCGTCGCTGCCATGCTGATCTGACCATGCCCCCCGCCATCCAGACCCGCGGTCTCCGCAAGACGTACCGTGTTTTCCAAAAATCTCCAGGTTTCGGCGGCGCCGTCCGTGGCCTCTTTCATCGTCGTTATCAGGAGGTCACCGCCGTCGACGGGGTCGATCTCGAAATCGAACCGGGCGAGCTGGTGGGTTTTCTTGGGCCCAACGGTGCCGGCAAAACCACGACTCTAAAAATGCTTTCGGGCCTCCTCCAACCCACCGACGGCACCGCCACGGTTCTGGGACATCTTCCTTGGAAACGAGAGGAGTCGTTCCGGAAAAAGATTTCCCTCCTCCTCGGCCAAAAAAATCAGCTTTTGTGGGATCTGCCCGCACGCGAAAGCTTCGCTCTCAACCGCGCCATCTATCGTATCGACCCCACCCAAGCCGCCGCCACCATCGACCATCTTTCCGCTCTTCTCGAAGTTCGTCACCTGCTCAATCAACCGGTCCGCGAACTTTCTTTAGGAGAACGGATGAAGATGGAGCTGATTGCCGCCCTTCTCCACAAACCCCAGGTCCTCTTTCTCGACGAACCGACGCTTGGGCTGGACGTGGTTTCCCAGCACCGCGTGCGCGACTTTCTTCGCCACCTCGTCGCCGAGGAAAAGATCACCACCATTCTCACCAGCCACTATCTTCAGGATATTGAAAGCCTGTGTCGTCGGGTGATCATCATCGATCACGGTCGCGTGATTCACGACGGCTCTTGGGATCAAATCGTTCGAAATTTTTCCGACCGTAAAGAGATCGTCCTGCGCTTCTCGGGCACACCCCCCGATCTACAAGGCGCCGATTGGGGGGAAATCATCGCTAAAGATGCGGCCACGCTTCGCCTCCGCGTTTCGCCAGCCCAAGCCACCGCCGTCAGTCGACGAGCGATTGATCTGCCTGGCCTGGAAGATATTCGTATTGAAGCGATGCCGATTGAAGATGTGATCCGAAGAGTATTTTCAGAGAAAAGAAACTAAGAAAAAAGCGCGGTACTTCTGCGCTTAGTGCGCATGCCCATGGGCCACGGAGGCAATGAGGATAAACCCAGCCAAGGCCGTCCCTAGTTTCCACCAACGTCCCTCCTTTTCCCTCAACTCGGGCACCAACAGATCAAACCCTGCCAGATAGACAAAAGTGCCGCATGTGGCGGCCGCAAGAATCCCATGGGCCATCTCCCAGCCTTCCAAACCTACTCCCGCCGCTAACCAAGCCCCCAGTGGGCTTGCCAAACTTAGAATCACAGTTGCCCCAACAATTTTCGCTGCGGAAAAGCCGTAACGACCCAAAGTCACCGCCAATGCAAATGTGTCCGTTGCCTTGTGGACAAGAATGGCCAAACCAAGAGCATCTTGGGCCGCTCCGCAGTGAACAGACCCCAAAGCCAAACCCTCCAGCACCGAATGAAAGGCGAGCATTCCGCCCAAAATATACGGTTTTGCCGGCACCCCCGTTCCTCCGTGGGGATGGCGGCCGTGCATTCCCGCATGGGCGTGGTGCCCTTGTCGATCCAACCAAAATAAAAAGCCACCTGTCGCCACCATCATCGCCAAGCCGGGAATGGTCCCCAGCGTTCCCAGTGCCTCTGGCCCCAGTTCAAAAAGTGCCGTCGCTAAAAAAGCCCCGCCGGCAAACGTTCCTCCAAGGCACAGCCACGAAACCTTCGCCCCTGCTGCCCTCATCGGTACCGCCGCGAGACCCCCGGCAAGCCCTGCGCCAAAAAGGAGTATCAGAAGCAGGGTGATGCCCATGATCTTTACCTAGCGCAAAAAATCGCATGTGGCGAGGGCGCGCCCATTGAATGAAGTGGCAGTGGAGGGATTTGAACCCCCGACCCAAGGCTTATGAGTCCCTTGCTCTACCAGGCTGAGCTACACTGCCGCAGATACTCCGTTCTACCCCCGACCGACCCCTTCGCCAAGCCACGACCCGCCCGATAAATTCGACAAAATGGGTCGGCGACCCTCCCCGAAAGCGCTATCGCAGAGAGGTGCGCGTCTGCCAAATCTTTGCCCCCAGCTTGCTGCTTCTCGCTCTTACGTTTTCCATTGATGCGGCGCCCACCCACACAGTGCAAAAGGGGGAAACCTTTTATCAAATCGCCAAGCAGCACGCCGTTTCCCCTGAAGCTCTCGCCCAAGCCAATCCCACCATCCAACCCGCCCGTCTTCACCCCGGCGATATCCTTCGCCTCCCCTCCGCCACCGCCAGCACCCCTGCCCCGTCTCCGACCCCGTCCAATCCGACCCGGCT
>CAMCFB010000027.1 GCA_945874125.1 Verrucomicrobia subdivision 6 bacterium
TGCCGATCTCCCACCGCTGTCCGCACCACACTCCCCCCCCGCGCCTTCACCGCCTCATCCAACCCTAAATTGCTCATCTGTGTCACCACCACCGTCTTCCCTTTCAGCGCCCCACGTTCCATCGCATCCAACGCCGCCATCGCAATCACTTCATCCCCATCCACTCTCTCCCCCTCCTCATCAATCAAGACCATCCGATCCGCATCCCCATCATGGGCCAACCCCATCCATCCTTTCCTCTGCTTCACCGCTGCAATCAACTTCTCTGGATGCTCCGATCCACACCCCTCATTTATGTTTTTCCCATCCGGTTGAGCCGACATCACCTCCACCTCCGCCCCCATCTCCCGCAAAATCTTCGGTGTGGTATACCAAGCCGCCCCATGCCCCGCATCCACCACGATTCGAATCCCTTTTAAAAAGGGTCCACTCCCAAAGATCTTCCGCAAACGCCCCTGATACAGATCGAAAGCCTCCGCCGTGCACATAAAATCTGCCGCACCCGCAACCTTTAACTCAGGCGCAACCTTCGTCTGGTCCAATCCCCTTTCCATCTCCTTCTCCGACTCCTCACTTAACTTCGCCCCATCCGCCCCGCAAAATTTCACCCCGTTGTCACTCGCTGGGTTATGTGATGCACTCAGAATTGCTCCCGCACATGCCCCCTTTTCCTGCACCAACATCGCCAACGCCCCGCTAGGTAATACACCCACCGATTCAACCTCCAAGCCCGCCTCTTTCAGTCCCGCACATAAAGCAGCCTCGAGCCTTGGTCCCGACTCCCTTGTATCCCGAGACACAATAACCCGACCCCTAGGACTCTTCTTGGCAAAAAAACTTCCTGCCGCCCTTCCCAACGCCCAAACAAAATCCACCGTCATCGGCTCCGTTCCTACCCGCCCCCTCACTCCATCCGTCCCAAACCACCTCCTCTCCACCTATCTCCCCCCCGCCCGCATCCCCGCCACCAACACCCCCAAAATCCCCCACACCCCCACCGCCAACACCATGCAAATCCCAATCCTCACCACTCTCCTCCCCAACGCCCCCGGCCCGCCCGACGGCCGCACAAATCCCCGCAGCAATCCCCCACCCCACGACACCCCCTCCCCGCCCACCAAAAGCTCAGTCAACTTTTGCCGCAACACATCGATCTCCAGCGGCCTCTCCATCCTCCCCTGCCGACACAAGGTCAACTCCCCCGTCTCCTCCGACAGCACCAGCACCACCGCATCGCTCTCCTCACTCAACCCCAGCGCCGCCCGATGCCTCAACCCCAGGATCCGACTCATCCCCTGCTGACTCACCGGCAAAATACAGCCCGCCGCCACCACCTGATCGCCCCGCAGCACCACCGCCCCATCGTGCAACGGTGTCTGATTAAAAAAAATGGTCGCCAACAGCTCCTCCGACACCTGCCCCCGCACCGCCACCCCCGAATCAATCAGCCCAGGCGCCAAATCCGCCTGCTCAAAAACAATCAGCGCCCCATACTTCCTCTCCCGCAACGCCTCCAGCGCTTTGATCACCTCCTCTATGACAAACGACTGCCTCTCACCATGAATCGAAAATCCACCCGCCTTCCCAATCTCCGCCAGCGCCCGACGACTCTCCGGCTGAAAGAGAATCAGAAACGCCAGCACCAGCACCGAAACAAAGGCCTGGAGCAAAAAACTCAAAACTCTTAATTCCAGAAAACGCGACGCCACCAAAGCCACAAAGAATACGAGCAGAAATCCACTCAACACCTTCGCCCCCTGCGTCCTTCGGAGCAACTTGTACCCGTAGTAAAACACCCCCGTCAGAATCAAGATCTCCAGCGACCCCTGCCAGCGCAGATCCCGATACGGCTCCCACCAATTTTCCGGAATCATCATCCCGTCAGCAGACCAGAAACCACCGAAAGTGTCGATGCGGAGTGTGAAAAATTACTTCGACCGCGTCGAAAACTCCACCCGATCCAACTCCCTCCCCTTCCTCCCCAAAGTCACCACTTCAACAGACTTTTTTCTTAACGTTACGATATTCACGTAGTTCTCTTGAGCATAAGCCTTACGCATCGGTATGGACTCTTTGCAAACCGCCTCCCTTGGTTCGACCCCAATCGATCCGTTCCCCAAAACCATAACCTTCCGCCCCCCCTTTCCCTCACTTTCCACTCTCTGCATATCATGATCGTGGTGATTAAAAATCGCCGTAGCGTCGGACTTCTCGATCAGCGGAATCCACTGACTCCTTGCATATCCACTCATCGGCTGCTGGTTCCAGGTTCGGGCCGAGGGATAACACGCGATATGCCAAGACACAAAAACCCACGGCACGCTTTTTCTCGCCGCCAGATTTTTCTCCAACCAATCCGTCTGCCGCTCCATCGGGGTGATATGTCCCGTGTCCAGCAGCAGAAGCGATAGATAATCTCCAAAATCCAGTGCGACCGGTCCATCCTTTTGATATAACCCCCCAAACAGCGCGAAAAAAAATGGAGCCCTCTTTTTCATGTCCGCAGACGTTGCCCCCTCCTGCCAATACCCTCCTTGCACCTCATGATTCCCGATTCCGGGCACAAACGGGATTAACTTTCCATCCGTTCCATGGGCGACTCGGTGCCACATCTCCCAAAACCGAATCTCCCTGGCAACATCCTTTCCGTCGCTATACGAAATATCCCCTCCCAGACTAAAAAAGAGGGGGTTTTTCTGGCAGGCCAAGGTCAACATCTCCTCTGCCGCGCGAGTTGAGTCGGAATCCCCTCCCTCCGCAAAGATCAGCTCTTCTCCTATGTCCAAAGGGGCGGTTCGAAAGCTCTGCTCTGGTGAATCCTCGACTTGAAAGACATACTCTTGACCTGCTTCCAATCCCTTCCAACGGACTCTGGATAAACTCCACCTCGGCATGCCCATCTTTTGGGGATCAGGAAACTCGGTGCTCGTGCTTCTCGCCACCTGCCACATCGGATCTCCTGCCTTTTTCCAGCGCACCTCCTCCCCTTTGCCCTTTTCGGGTCGATCCCCTAGCCCGGGCCCCCTCAACCACTGGGCGGTCATCGTCGTACACGGATCCCCCTCCCATGTGAGATGCAAGGTCTTAGGGACCTCTCCCGCCTGCCCCAGACCGCAAAGAAGCAGGAACCCAAAAATGACCAAGGAACGATTCACTAGTTCTTTCTAAAGGCATACATCCAAAAGCCAAATCGGTTAGGCAACATAATCTCTTTATAACTTAACCCCTAAACGACTTAACCCCTTCAGCATGATGGGACTCTTCAGTGGCCGTTCTTGCCAGTTAGTCGATCGCGTTTACACTAACCCTATGAAAGTCACCGCTGTGGTTCACAAGGCTGATGAGGGAGGATTTTGGGCAGAAGTACCTTCCCTGCCTGGCTGTCGCACCCAAGGTGATACGATGGATGAATTGAAAACCAATCTTCGCGAAGCAGTAGAACTTTATCTCGAAACCGACCCTTCCGGCTTGACTGCGGACAAAAACTCCCAGCTTCTTGAGTTGGCTGTTTGAAACAAATTTCTGGAAAAGATTTTTGCCGTCTTCTGACCAATCAAGGGTGGTCTTTGGCCCGAACCAAGGGAAGTCATCATATCTTCTTCAAAGATGGAGTTCGGGAAAGAGTTGTGGTTCCCGTTCACGGTAATAAGCCCCTCAAAATTGGACTGCTCAAAGCTCAAATGAAGGTCGCCGATATCAAAGAATCCGATTTGTAGCTGTTGATTGATTGCTGATTCGTAGCGGACTGCATTTTTGGTGCTCCCCACCCAAATCGGGAAAAGGATAAGTTGGATGAGGCAAGAGAGGCTTTTAATTCATCGGGCCGCCGGGATTTGAACCCGGGACCTCTTGTACCCGAAACAAGCGCACTACCAAGCTGTGCTCCGGCCCGAATGAATTAGTAATAGTAGGTTAAAAATCGACTGCCCTAAAGCCAAAAGCATGTGGAAGGCTGGAGGTGGAAAAACTGAAAAGGCTTATTCCACCTTCCGCTTGTCCCTTTCCGCCAACTTCACCTGAAAGCTTGAAAAGCTCCAGGGATAATACTCCTGCGCTACAACCCTCCTACCCTCCCCTCGCCAGCTCCTTCGCCCTATTCACGGCAGCACTCATCGCCTTTTCCGCCAAAACCTCCATCCCACCCGCCTGCATCACTTTCAACCCCGCCTCGGTCGTTCCCCCAGGACTCGCCACCGCCGCACACAACTCCCCCGGCGTAATCCCCTCCCGTACCAAAAGAGCCCCCGTCCCCAACATCGTCCTCGCCGCCAAATCCCCCGCCACTTTCGCATCTAACCCCGCTCGGGCCGCCGCTTTTTCCAGCTCCTCCATCCACTTCGCCATAAACGCCGGACCCGACCCGCTCAACGCCGTCACCACATCCATCTGCTCCTCTCCGATCTCCAACACCGTTCCTCCCAACGCAAAGATTTTCCGTGCCACCTCAAGGTCCTCTTTCTTCGCACCCGACCCCGCACAAAGAGCCGTCACCCCTTCCCCGACCCGCAGCGCCTGATTCGGCATCGCCCGAACGACTCTTGCCTGCCCCCCCGCCTCCTTCGCCAACCTCTCCGTCGTCACACCAGCCAAGATGGAAATTAGTAAATACGAATCTTTTCTTGTCCTTAACCACTCTGCCACTTTTTCCAACATCGCCGGCTTCACCGCCAATAAAATCACCTCCGCCTCCCCCAACTCCTCCACCTTCTCCACCAATTTCACCCCTTTCCCCATCTCTTTACCTAACGCTTTCCTTCCGTTGGAATCCGGCTCGCAGGCCTCAAGACTCCACGACCCAGCCCCCTTCAGCATTCGCAAAATGGTTCCCCCCATCCGCCCCGCGCCGATCATCGCTAATTTCATGCTATCGGTAGGTCTAACCGAAACGCGGGAATACGCACGACCAACCCTTCCCCCTTTTCATCTTTTCCCAAATACGCCCCCTCCGCCTCGCTATCCGAATCCACCAGATGATAGCTGTTGTAGTGAAACTGCTCCCCCGGCGCCAACCGCGGGAACTGCCCCACCACCCCGTCCCCCTCAATCACCAGCCGATGCCCCTGCGCATTCTTCACCACCCACTTTCGACCGATAATCGTCACCGCCACAGAACTATCGTTATGAATCGTCACAAAATAAACGAACTGATGCGGACGATCCGGCGGCCCCGATGCCCCCACCACATACTCGACCCGATCCACACTCACCCACAGCCCCTTCCCCTCTTGCCCCTTGGTTGCCCTGCGCATCTTTTCTCCTCTTTCCTCGGCCCAACTCAAGCCTTTTGCCCGACCTTTCGGGCCCCTTTTTTTGCCCGAACATAATCCTCCCACTCATACAACTTCGGATCCCGGCGAGGCGGCACTCTTCTGCGCAACCGCATCCTCCAATCCTCCCCCTTCTCTCCACCCAATCCCTCCAGCCCATCCATCTTCTCCATCACATCCCCATACTCCTCCTCCAACTTGTCTGGATTCTCCCCCTTCTCCAACCTCCGCAACATCTCTCCCATCTCCCCTGGCAACTTCTGACCACTAGCCTCCATCATTCTCCGCATCATCTTGCCCAACATTCGCGGATCCGGATTCCTCTCGTCCATTTTTGAAAACTCATCCGCCATCTTCATCATCTCCCTCTCTATTCGAGGATCCATCTCAGCCCCACTCTCCCCCTCTTTCTTCACAACCTCCTTCGCCTTTCCCGTGAACGCAAAAGCCGAAACCACCTTCTCCATTCGATGCTTGGGCCCATCCGGACAAATCGGCAACTCACCCTCCTTCAGAAATCTCTTCGCCAAAAAACTGTAAATCCGATGGCTGTCCGGACTGTAAAATTCGTAAATCGGCATCGTCCTCCGCCTCGCTCTCTACTCCGCCGCGATCTGCCTCAACGTTTCCGCATAAGCATTCTTACCAATGGCATCCGCCAGCCCCCGCAACTCTTTCGCCCCAATCCATTCCTTTCGAAACGCCACCTCCTCCGGCGAGCCGATCAGCATTCCCGTTCTCGTCTGCACCGTCTGGACAAACTGGGCCGCCTGCAGCAACCCATCCGCTGTCCCCGTATCCAACCAGGCCGATCCCCGCCCAAACTTCTCCCCATGCAGCGAATTGTCCTTCAGATAGCACCGGCTCAGATCGGTGATCTCCAGTTCCCCTCGGGCCGAAGGTTTCAATCCCCGCGCAAACTCCACCGCCCGCCCGTCGTAGAAATAGAGCCCGCAATTGGCCCAGTGGGACTTCGGCTTCGCCGGTTTCTCCTCAATCGAGGTGATCCACGACTGCTCATCGAAGGTCAACACCCCATACGAAGACGGATCCGCCACCTGATACGCAAAAATCGTCGCCCCCCTCTCTCTCGCTTGGGCCGAGGCCAGTAATTTTCCCAACTCTGCCCCGTAAAAGAAGTTATCTCCCAGAATCAAACAGGATGGATCGGTTCCCACAAATTTTGCCCCGATGTGATACGCCTGCGCCAATCCCTCCGGCTTAGGCTGCTCCGCATAACTCAACTTCAATCCGAGACTCTTTCCATCTCCCAACAGAAGCTTAAAAAGAGGCAGATCCTGCGGTGTCGAAATCAGAAGAATCTCTCGCATCCCTGCCAACATCAGCACGGAAAGCGGATAGTAGACCATCGGCTTGTCGTACAGCGGTAGAAGCTGTTTCGAAACAGCTCTCGTCAACGGCCACAGCCGCGCCCCCGTCCCCCCCGCCAAGAGAATACCTTTACGATTCATCCTTCATCTATTCTTTCCCAACGAACCCCAAAAGCCAAGTTTCTCAGTTCAACTCGACACCATTTTATGACAGGGCTATCAACCCATATGGCTCTCACCTTATCCTCCAACCGCATGATCGGGGGCGTCTGTGGTGGTTTGGCCGAGTGGCTGGGCTGGGATCCCACCCTCGTTCGAATTCTCTACACTGTCATGACCGTCTTCACCGCGTTCTCGGGCGCTATTTTCTACGTGATCCTTTGGATCATCATGCCCAAAAAATCGTAAGCGAGTTTCATTGGCTGGGTTTGACGCCACCCCTGCTCTACGAGATACTACTCCCATGTCCTACACCTATCCCAATCAGCAAGAATCCCTCCTCGCGAAAGTGAAGGGAAAAACCGGCAAAATTTCCGATAAAACCCACGAGGAGCATCTCAAGCTTTACACCGGCTACGTGAACAAGAGCAACGGCATCCTCGCTGAGCTAGAAAAAATGGGCACTCCAGATCCCACCAACCCCGCGGTGGCCAATCAGATCTTTTCCACTGTCCGCTCGTTGAAGGTAGACTTCACCTTTGCCATCGGTGGCCTCAAAAACCACGAACTCTACTTCTCCATCCTGGGCGGAAATGGAAAGCCGTCGGATCGGATTCTCAAACATATCGATCAGGATTTCGGATCCTTCGACAACTATAAGAAAGATTTGAAGGCGACCGGGATCGCCGCCCGTGGTTGGGCCTGGACCGGGTACGATCACGGCACGAAAAAGTTGTTTAACTACATTGGGGACGCCCAGAACAGCTATCCAGTGTGGGGGGTCACTCCTATCCTCGGCCTCGACGTGTATGAACACGCCTACTATGCCGACTTCCTGACCAACCGTGGTGGTTACATCGATGAGTTTATGAACTTTGTCGATTGGACCGCTGTCGAGGCCCTGCTTCCGAAGGCCTGACCCCCGCTCCCACACAACTTCAGGCGCGTTGCGCAGGTTCGTGCTACCCAGCCGATCCAAAGGAGATTCTGCAGACCTTTGCCCAGGCTCTGAAAAAAGTATCGCCCGTTAAAAAGATTGCTCACGACCTTCGCAATCCGATCGTTCCCCATATCGACTTTCGGGTGAACTTCGATCTCTACGCCCAAACCTACGCCCTGTGGCGCGACGCAAACTGGTTTCCCTCTCGGGTGGTAATTCTAGGAGTCGGCCATAGGTGCCCAGCAGAAATTGCGTGCCAGCCCTTGGGATTTCGATCGGCCCTGGGGGAAATCCCGCCCGATCGGGATCTTTTCTCCTCCCTCTCGGCTTCCTGCCCTTTTCCTGTCGACCAAGAAACGCGGGGATTTCAAGGCGAACACTCGATCGAGTTTGTCGTCCTTTGGTTACAAGTCCTTCGCGATCTATTTTTTCCAGATCGCGGCTTCACGATTTTACCCATTCTCTGTGGGGGCTTTCAAAGTGCGGTTGAATCGGGCACCCCTCCCTCTCCCAACTCGGCTGAAGCAGCCTTTGCTCGAGGCTTGGCAAGGATTAGTCAGGAATCGGACACGGCCGTGGTGGCCAGTATTGATGGATGCCACGTCGGCCCTCGATTTCAGCATCCTTTTGCTGCTAACAAACAAATTCGGGCCCAAGTGGCGGAATGGGAAAAAAAACTTTGGACTTTTGCTTCCAGCAAGACCCTACCAGAATTTTTTAAGCACCTCGGGGCGAACCAAAACGCTTTCTACTTTGACGGCGTGGGGGTGCTTCACAGCTTGCTTGCGGGTCAAAACCTGAAGGCAAAAACCTATCCCCCGGTCCAGTGGTTCGAACCAGCCGACCAATCCATCGTCAGTTTTTCCCGTGGCCATCTCTTGCCACTCAATTAACACACCGAATCCTCCTCCTTCCCCTCTCACCCCCAAAAACACGCCCCTTAACCCATTGACCTACAACAACTTGCTTGGGGTCGTAGGTCTTGCAACTTTATGATCATCAATGCCTTATGAGGTGATTTTTTGAAATTGGGGTCGTAGGTGTAAATTTTCGTCTTGGTTCCCATTATCTGATATCATTATGCAATGTCCTTGGATTCATCTTCTTACCTGAATCGCGAGCTCAGCTGGCTCGAATTCAATCATCGTGTCCTCGAAGAGGCCCAAGACCCCACCCAACCCCTCCTCGAACGACTCAAATTCCTCACCATCGTCAGCTCTAATCTCGATGAGTTCTTTGAAATCCGCGTCGCCGCCCTCAAGCAACTCGTCGAAAACCGAAGCGACGTGCACGGACCGGATGGCCTCCGCCCACCCGATGTCCTCGCCGCGATTCGTACCCGCGTCCTCCGTATGGTCGCCGATCAGTACCAACTCCTCCACGAAACTCTCCTGCCAGCCCTTGCCCAAGAAGGCATCCACCTTCGCGCGATTCCCCAGCTCAACGACACCCAAATCGAATGGGCACGCCAACTTTTCCAACGTGATATCCTTCCCATCCTCACACCCCTCGCGGTCGATCCCAGCCACCCCTTCCCTCAGCTCCTCAATAAATCAGTCAACCTCGTCGTCCTTTTTTCGAAAACGGGTCATCCAGAATCCACCCGCCACGCCTTCGTTCAGATTCCCCGCGGCATTCCCCGCCTCATTCCTCTTCCGAAGGACGGAGGCAACCCGAAAGATTTCATTCTTCTTTCTGAACTGGTCCGCCACTTTGTCGGCGAAGTGTTCCCCGGAATGAAGGTTCATGGTGCCTGGCCCACCCGCATCACTCGCAACAGCGAGCTCTATATTGACGAGGAAGAGGCCCACAACCTTCTCCTGACCATCGAAGAGGAACTCCAAAAAAGGAATCGGGGCGCCGCCGTTCGTCTTGAACTCACCCAAGATTGCCCCGTCGAAATCGAAACCTATCTCCTCGGCCATCTGCACCTTTCCCACGAGGACGTCTACCGCGTGGCGGGCCCCGTCAATCTCACCCAGATATTTGCCCTGACCGAATCGGGTCGCGGCCTTCCTAACCTCCACGATCCTCTCTTCACCCCCTCCATCCCCCCTCCTCTCGCATCCCCCACCCGCACCTTCGATGCCATCCGGCAAAACGACATCCTCCTCCATCATCCCTACGAAAGTTTTCAACCCATCATCTCTCTCCTCGAACAGGCCGCGGCCGATCCCCAAGTTCTCGCCATTAAGATGACTCTCTACCGCACCAGCGGCGACTCCCCCCTCCTCAACGCCCTCATCACCGCCGCCCGCAATGAAAAACAGGTCACGATTCTGGTCGAACTCAAAGCCCGCTTCGATGAGGCCAACAATATCGCTTGGGCTCGGAAAATGGAAGAGGCGGGCATCCACGTCGTCTACGGCTTGGTCGGCTTAAAAACCCACTGCAAGGTTCTGCTCATTGTCCGAAGGGAGGAAGGCCACCTCCAATCCTATCTCCACCTCGGAACGGGAAACTACCATCCCCGCACCGCCCGCTTTTATACCGATTTCAGCCTGCTCACCTGCCGTCCCGTGCTCACCGCCGAGGTCGCCTCTCTCTTTAATGTTCTCACGGGCATGTCGGAAACGGCGCACTTTGATGAACTCCTCGTCGCCCCCTTTAATTTCGCCCCCCGTCTCCTCGAACTGATTCACCGCGAGTCGGCCCACCACCGGGCCGGCCAGCCGGCGGGCATCTTCATCAAAGCCAATGCCCTCGTCGATCCCGAGATCATTCAATCCCTCTACGCCAGTTCGCAGGAAGGAGTTCCCATCCAACTGCTCATTCGCGGAATCTGCTGCCTCCGCCCCGGCGTCCCCGGCCTAAGCGAAAACATCCAGGTGCGAAGCATTGTGGATCGTTTTTTAGAACACAGCCGAATCTACGTCTTCACCAACGCCGGGGATCCCCTCGTCTTTATTGGCAGCGCCGACCTGATGCCCCGTAACCTTCACCGCCGGGTCGAAGTGGTCTTCCCCATTTTGGACCCCGAACTTCGTCGCCACTTCCTCGACACCATTGTTCCCGCGTACACGAGCGATAATCGAAAAGCCCGCGTCCTCGGCCAAGACGGCCTTTCTACCCGTGCCCCCTTACCCTCCAACACTCCCCCACGCCGGGTGCAGGACGAATTCCTTCTCCGCTACAATCCAAAATCAGCCGATATCCCTCAGATCACCCCAGCGCTCTGGCACCTCACCACGCCCATCCGCTCCGTCAACGCGTAGCCGCTACGCCGGCACTGGCTTGCTGCCTCGAATGAGCGCCCCCAAGTCCAGATGTTTCGCCACCACCTCCTGAATCATGAGAATTTTTTCCTTATCCCCTGGGTCGGTCTTCACCGTCATTCTCTCAATCTTCGCCGCCACACTATAACTGTCCCCTTCCACCGCCACCGTCGGTAGCCCACGCTCCTGCAACATTTTGATCAACCCCACCTGCGGCTTCAGCCCATCCGTCAGAATAATTCCCGCGGGCTTCGCCTCCGTCCCACCCTTTCCTTGCGTCTCCAGCGTCGCCAAAAGCAAATCCTCCCGATCTCCTGGCGTAATCAACAAAGCTCCTGGCTGTAACTGATCCATCAATCTTGCCGCTGTCATCGCCCCCACCGCCACGGAGCGCACCTTCCGGCGCTTCATGTTTTCCCCCGATAAAAACTGTCCCGCCAACTCTAAACATACCTGCCCCAACGTCGGTCGACGCAACTCGCCGTGATACGGAATCATTCCCAGTATCGGCAACCCCATCCGCGCAAACGCTTTCTCCGCCCACGGCCGCAAAGACTCCATCTTCGCCGGCAACACCTTGTTCAACACCACCCCCACCACCTTCACCCCATGCTTTTCAAAAAGCGCCAGATTTAAACTCGCCTCATCCACGGGTCTCCCCACCCCGCCCGTCGTCACCAAAATCACCTGGCTTCCCAACAACTTTGCCACCTGCGCGTTCGAGAGATCCAAGACACTCCCCACCCCCGCGTGACCCGTCCCCTCAATCAAAACAAAATCGTGCTCCCACGCCACCCGATTGAATGCCTCCCCAATCGTTCCCTTCATCGCCGGCAGATTGCCCCGCTCTAAATACTCCCGCGTAAACATCCGATCCACCGCGATGGGCGACATCGCCTCGATCGGTAAATTCACCCCATAGGTATTGCTGACCAAAACCGAATCTTCATCCACCTTCCTCCCCGCCACCTCGACGAACCTCTGCCCCACCGGCTTGATATAGCCGATCTTTTTGTATTTCAGAGAAAGCGCCGCGTAGAGCCCCAGACAACAGGTTGTTTTTCCGTCGTCCTGTCGCGTGGCCGCCACGTAAATCCGCGGCGTGACTCGGTTCAGATCCATGTCCCTACCTTCCGTGGGCCACGGCGGGCGAAACAGGCTCGGGATACAATTTCCGATACTCCACCGCCAAAATTCCCACGATCGCCGCTACCCCCAGCACCTCCTCCTCATCCGCACCCCGACTAATTTCCGCCGCCGGCAATCGCATGCCCAACAAAATATTCCCGTAGGTCCGCACCCGCCCGAAATGCTGGATCCCCTTCACCGCAATATTCCCCGAATTCAGATCGGGAAATACCAAACAGTCCGCCCGACCGGCCACGACCGAATCCGCAATTTTTAACTTCGCTTTTTTCGGGTCTAAGGCCGCGTCCAGTTGCATCTCCCCATCAAATTCCCCAGGTAAACCGATCTGCTTGGCCAATTCCCGCGCCTTTCTCGTCGCCTCAATCACCTTTCCCGTCTCCTCATTCATCGAAGCGCTCCCCCGCGTGGAGTAGGAAAGCAAAGCCACCCGCGCATTTCTTCCCGTCAGCCTTTTTTTCAATCCGGCCAAGCCCACCGCCGTGGCCGCCAGCTCGTCCGACGTCGGCCGCGGCACCACCGCCGCATCCCCAACCACCAAAATCCCACCATCCCCTGTCTTCCCATCCTCACACTCCAGCAATGTCGCACTCGAAATTCTCGAAATATGGGGCAAACGCGGAATCATCCGAATCAAGGGCCGCAACACATTGCCCGAGTACGCCCCCACCCCCGCGACCAACCCATCCACCTGCCCAAAGCGCAACATCAGCGTTCCATAGACGATCGGATCCGAAAGGGTGTCATCGATCTGACTCAACTTCAGCTTACTGCCACCCGCCTCACTTCGCAGAAAGTCCTTAAACATCTGCCGATCCTGGCCCTCCACCGGATCGAGCAACATTACCCGATTTAAATCCACCTTCTGGGTCTTGGCTTGGCGCCGGATCAAATCCGGTTGCCCCAGCAAAACCACCGGCCCCATCCGCATCTGGGCATAACGCGAAGCCGCCCGCACCACCTTGGCATTCGTCCCCTCCGGAAAGACAATCCGTTTGGGATGTTTGGCCAGCTTTTCCGCCAGCGAATCGAGAAGGTGTCCTTCGCTCACGCCCTGATCTTCGACCTCTTCCGATTTTAGAGCAAGGCGAACATCCCTCCCACAAGCCTCAAATCCTACGATCGCACTTTGGGCAAAAGAAAAAACCGCCGCGCAAAACTAGTGCAGACCGAGCTGCGTCAAAAAATTCGTGAAAAACGGCAGTTCGAGCAGCAGATCGTACGTGAAAATTGCCCCCACCACCCCCAAACAGGCCGCCATCACCACCAAACAGCGAATGACAAAAGAGATTTCTTGTGTGTCCATAGATCCTTCTTAGCGCACTGCCCTTTGGGTTTCCAGCGATTAGCTCAGGGTCACCTGAAACTTGAATTCGCTGTCGTCCGATCCCAGCAGAATCTGGTTTTCCCCGCCGTGCAAATCCTGCGTCAGGGTGTTCTCCGCTAAACCAATGGCCGTGTCGTTCACCATCGTCCCAAGAGAGCTTCCCCGATCCCGAACAAAGTAGTTATCCCCCTCCCGCTCAATCGAGCAGTGGTTGCGGGAAATCTGGTACGGTTTGTCATCCGCAATCGGCAAATCATTCGAAGCAAATACGGTGGCTCCCTTCCCGGGAGTTTCATGCTTGCGCCCAATCCGAAATGGGAATTTTTGAATCGTCACCGAACTTTCGGGCAACCGGGCCCGCGCATGATCATTCAAGGCAGTCAAAACGACCGACTGATATCCTCCAGCGGGCGGAGGCGCGACCGGGGCTGGGGCCGAGGCCTGCGCCGTGGCCACGGGCACCACCGGCGCTGTTCGTGTCGTCTCCAAGGACGGAGGCGCCATCGGCTTAGCCACCGGAGCAACCAATCGGGCCGTGGGGACAGCCACCGGCGTCGCACTCGGTGCCGCCACCGGCGCGGCCGCTCTCTGCTCCGCTTGCGCCCGCAGTCGCATTTCCATTCGCAGTCGATCATTTGCCGTCCGCAACCGCTCAAAAAACGATGCCAGATATGGAATCAATATCTCGGGCCGTTGCAATACCGCTTCGTTAAAGTTTTCCGCCGTCAGCACCTCACACTCCGTTACCTCCAGGGCCTGGGCCGAGGCCGAACGCGGCCGCTCATCCACCATCGCCATCTCCCCAAAAATATCTCCCTCGCCCAGCTGAGCCAAAATGACCGACTTCCCTTCCCCCGCAATACTGATCTCCACCCTCCCCCGCAAAATACGATACGCCTCCTGCGTCGTGTCCCCCTCTCGGAAAATCATCTGCCCAGGCTGGAAAAGTGCCTCACTCATAGACGGTCGGATTCTGTTGGATTGAAAATTACGCCAACGTCTTCTTGGCCGCTTCCGCTACCCGCTCCGCACTCGGCATCACCGCCTGCTCCAAAACGCGGGCGTACGGTTGAGGAGTGTCCAGCCCCGTCACCCGCTCGATCGGTGCGTCCAGATCATCAAAGGAGCGGTGTTGAATCTCGTAAGCCACCTGCGCTCCCCATCCTGCGAAAGGTTTGTTTTCCTCTACGATCACCACACGGTTCGTCTTGGCGACCGAACCCAAAATCGCCGGAATATCCAGCGGCTTAATGGTGCGCAGATCCAGCACCTCGGCCGAAATTCCATCCGCCTCCAACTGGACCGCTGCGGCCAAAGCCACATGAGTCGACGCACTGTTGGCAATCAGCGTTACTTGGCTTCCTTCTCGGCGAATCCGCGCTTGTCCAATCGTGGTCAAAAGTTCGCCGTCGGGAACCTCGTCCTTAAAACCATACAACTTCTCATTTTCGATAAAACAAACCGGGTTATTGCTGCGAATCGCGCTCTTCAAAAGGCCTTTGGCATCGTCCGGGAACGCCGGCGTGATCACCGTCAACGCGGGCACATTGGCGTACCAATTTTCTGGGGTGTGCGAGTGGGTGGCCCCCACTTGTAGACCCGCACCTGACGAACCACGAAAGACAATCGGAATCGAGTACTGCCCACCGCTCATGTACCGAATCGCCCCCGCGTTGTTCACGATCTGATCGTACGCCACCATCGAAAAGCTCCAGGTCATAAACTCCACTACTGGTCGCAACCCGTACATCGCCGCACCCACTCCCAAACCGGAAAAACCGGTTTCACTGATCGGGGTGTCGACTACCCGCTTGGGGCCAAACTTCTGCAGTAACCCCGAACTCACCTTGTAAGCCCCCTGATACTCCGCCACCTCTTCCCCCATCAAAAAGACCCGCTCGTCCCGCTCCATCTCCTCGCTCAACGCTTGGTTCAGCGCCTCCCGCATCGTTAAAACAGCCATGGCTAGATTCCAATCGGCGGACGGAACTCCGCGATCTGATCCTCCGGAGCAAAAATATCCTCAAACACCGTCGACACCTCAGGCTCGGGCGAACTTTCCGCAAAGGCGATCGCATCCTCCGCCTCCGCCACGGCCTCTTTCTCGATCTCTTCGTACTGCTTTTCGGTCAAAGCCTTTTCCTTGTAGAGCCTCTCCTTGAAAAGAGAGATCGGCTCCGATTCTTTTTTCCGCTCCGCAATCTCCTCTTTCGTCCGGTAATTTCCCGGATCCGACATCGAATGGCCGCGGTACCGGTAGGTCTTCACCTCCACCAAAGAGGGCAGGCTCTCCGTCCTGGCCAACTGCACCGCATCCCACATCTTCTCCCGCACATCATCCACATCATTTCCATTGGCCGTGATTCCCGCCATATCATACCCATCCGCCCGCTTGACCAGAGGATACCCCGCCGAGCTACGCGACTGATGTGTCCCCATGGCATACTCATTATTCTCGATCACATAAATCACGGGCAATTTCCACAAGGCCGCCAAGTTGAGCGATTCATGAAACGCCCCCTGATTCACCGCCCCGTCCCCTAGATAACAAACCGTCACCTCCCCTGTGCCATTATATTTTTGGGCAAAGGCGATTCCCGCCGCCAAAGGGGTCTGACCCCCCACGATCCCGTGACCCCCGTGAAAATTCTTCTCCTTGTTGAAAAAGTGCATCGACCCACCCTTTCCCCTCGAACACCCCGTAATCTTGCCAAACAGCTCGGCCATACACTCCCGCGAGCCCATCCCCCGAGCCAACGCGTGACCGTGATCCCGATACGCCGTGATCACCGAATCGCTCGGATTCAGGGTGGAGATTGACCCCACCGCCAACGCCTCCTGCCCAATGTAAAGGTGGCAGAACCCTTTGATCTTCGCCTGCATGAAAGCCTGCGCGGCCTTTTGCTCAAACCGCCGAATCAAAACCATATTGCGAAGCAAACCCACGCGTTGCGAGGGTGTCAGGGTAGGCAGAACCGCGGGTGATTTCCCCGGCTTCTCCTTCGCCTTCACTTTTTTTGCTCCTGACGATGCCATCTTCGATTGGCTCCTTTGGTTCACCCAGCACTCTGGTCACTGGATGTCGGTATAAAATGACTATGCCACCCTTTTCCCGCCTATCAATTCCAACTTCTTCCAGCTGGTAACTACTTGCCGATAAAGAGTTCCGGCATTAGTTCCCTGCCCCACCGCCAGGTACTCGGCATCGCTTGGTAACCGATATGCCCCTGCCCCACCTCCCGATAGTGCGCTCCTCCCCACCCCTCCGACAAAGCCCTTAACTTGGACGGCGGAGCCACCGAATCGTGTACCCCGCCGACGACCAATACCCGCTTCGACGGGAGTTGCAGTTTTCCGTGAGAGGGACAAACCAAGGGCAAAAGTTTCTCCACCCGCTCGCGATCCAACCCACGCTCCTCCATCTGTCTCCGCAAAACCCACCCCCCTTCTGAATCCCAAATCGCCGTTGCCACATCTGGAATCGGTTGCACCAACCACCCACAAGCCAACCCTGGTTCATGACACAACGTCAATCCCGCCACCCACCCCCCCAAACTCATTCCCCATAACCCCACCTCCGGTGCCCCCGACGCCTTCAACATCCTTGTTACCATCCTGACTTCGGTGACCGCCTGCCGAATCGCCTCCGCACTCCGAATTAAATTCCCACCAAAAACAAGCTCCCCACTCCACGTTCCCTTGGGTCTTCTACGGAAATGATAAGGCAGATCATAAAACACCGCCGTCCAACCGAGTCGGTTCAGCACAGAAGCCCAGTAAACATACCCCACATCGCTCGCAGAAAAGAGTGAATGGAGCATAACCATAGCAGGGGACTTCATTCCTTTCGGCCCAGGCCAAACACGCAAATGAAAGCGATCATTCTCTTCTCGGTCCCCCGTAACTGGAGAAGGAAAACTCACTCTCCCCTCATTCAACCCATCGGGGATTTTGTCCGGAACCCGATAAAACTCTTCGCCCCCCCTCGTCAGCCAATTTCGCGCATAATCATCCCACTCCTCCGGACCATGGCGGCCGCCTCGGCCCAACAACTGCCATAGTCCAATCCCAAAAAAAGCCGCAGAATCCACCACCCGGGACTGCAACGCATGCAATCGCCCGATCATCGACCCGCCTTCCATCTCTCTTGTGGGGTTTTCGGAAGAACCACCTCTTCCAGTCGGTGACTCCTCTTCACCTCCGCATAAAGCTTCCGCATCTCGCTTGCCAACTGATCGGTCCACCCTTTCCGATCGTCCTTCCCACGAGGCGCAGAAATCGGTTCTCCTACCGCAATCACAACTCGAGGACGCCGAAGCCAATTTCTCGCCACGTACAGCTGGTCGCTCCCCACAATCACGGCAGGTCGGACGCAGCAACCCGATTTGGCGGCTAAAAGAGAAATCCCTTCTTTCATCCTTGCTCCCTCGAGCACCGATGTTGCTCCCGCTCGAAGTCCTCCCTCGGGGAAAACCCCTACGATCCGACCCCTTTGAAGTCTCTTGAGAACGGTTTTGAAAGCTGCCGTATCCACCTCCTCCCGACCCACAGAAATCACGTGACACTTTCTCATCAGAGATCCGAACCAAGGAGGTTGAAACAGCTCCCGCATCGCCAAAAAATCGATCGGACGCGAAAAAGCCCCTGCAATAAGTGGAGGATCAAAGTGACTCAGGTGATTGCAGGCTAAAATCCAAGGCCCAGCGGGAACTTGTCGCGTCCCCCGGACTTCGATTCGGCAAACGGGGGAAAGGATTCCCCGCAGAAGATTCACCACCGTCCAGTAAGGCAGATCCGACATGCCTCTTTCTATCCCATCCAACCGTAGAACCCGAGCAATACCGAACCTTAAAGCTTTAGACCGACCGTTAGGTAGGGCTGGGTCTATGACCCGGCCGCAGTTGGAAGCTGAAAGCGGTAAACTGACAGCGGCGGACCGATGCGTAGATCGGACCCTACCTAAGCGACGAAGTTCAAACCTCGGTAGGGCGGACCATCCTTGATCCGCCGGTGGTGAGCTCGAGCTTTTCCGTTGCCAGCCGGCGCATCAGGGATGATGCGCCCTACCGAAGCTGAAAGCAGTAAACTGAGAACGGCGGCCCGATGCGTAGATCGGGCCCGACCTAACCTTGAATCGTAAGACCGACCGTTAGGTAGGGTTGCCTTGGCAAGGCAACCGACTCGATCGGTGATCATTCAGTGCCCAGTCGGTTCGCTTGCCAAGCGAACCCTACCTAAGCGTTGAAGCACACCCACACAAAACAAAAACCCCCCGGACGAGCAATCACTCTCGTCCGAGGGGTTTCTATACTAACTATTCTACCAAATCTTTAGAAGCTGTAGACAACTTCAGCACCCGCGTAGTGAGCTGGGCCGGAGCTGGTAGAGGCATTTGAGAGATTAACACTATTGGTCCCAGTATCAAAGTTGTTAACTGAATCGTTTCCCCAATCCAAACGGTACTCCGCACGGATTAGCAGATTATCGATGACGTTAAAACCCGCTGTGATGGTGTACTCC
>CAMCFB010000028.1 GCA_945874125.1 Verrucomicrobia subdivision 6 bacterium
GAGTTGTGGACGACAGATTATGTCCGCCTGGAAAGCTGGTCTCTTATTCAGCGACGGTTGGGTGCAGAGGCGGTGATGGCCTTTCAGGACGACTGGTTGCCCTTATGCAAAATTCATGAGGTTGGTCGTGATGGATTTGAGCGCGCCGCCGCCCAGTGGCGGATTGCCCAGCGTCGCAACCTAAGCTTGGTAGATCTGACAAGTTTTGACGCCATGCGCCAGCTGGCCATCCGCACGGCCCTGGCGTTCGACTCACATTTTCAAGAAATGGGATACTTGGAGGTGGAGGCCCGGTAGGGGCGAGCAGCTCTGCTGCTCGACCGATAGATGGTTTACTGCTCCGAAGCAGACACGGATCCATCGGCCGATGAAGATCATGGCCCTACCGAATTATCAACACGGCCGCAACGGACCGCGGCCCTACAGAGGTATAAAGCTTGAAAGTTATAGATTCTGTTGGGCCCCAGGCTCTGGGGCCGCAGGAATAGAGATCTCAGGACTAGAGGCCCAAAGGGCCGGGAAGAGATCAGCCCAGCCACGACCGTGTCGGGGCTGGGAACTCTGAAAGATTAGCCGTAAGCCCTGAAGGGGCGACATTGGCTTGTTCTTTCGCCCTTACAGGGCTTGATTCTTCTTTTTTATTTTTCCCGGGGCCTTGCCCCGGGCTTAATTCTTTCCGCCCCGTTGGGGCGAGCTGGGCTTTGAATTTTATGCGCTAAAGCTTTCCATCTTAACGGGTGCAAGGCCCAAGCCAATTTCGCCTCCGGCTTGAAGGGTGCTGCGCTTGCGCGCCGGCTTTTCGAAATTCGAAATCACAAATCCACATTCTAATTACGGTTTGGGCGGGATAGGCCGCTTGCTGAGATTATGCTCCAGCAAGCGAGTATGGCGGACGAGGGTGGAGTAGAAGGTCGAAGCGGCGATATAAAAGCCCGGAAAGCCATCGAGAAAGCCAAGGCGAATAAAGTAGGCCCTGAGAAAACGCCAGAAGGCCCGAAAGGTAGCCTCGGCAGGCGCCCACTTTGCTTTTTTCTTTAGCCGCGATTCTAAATAGAGGTCAGAGAAGTAGTTGATCTTCGAGACATAGCTGGAAATAGAGGGATTCGAGTAGTGGAGGATATCCCCGGACAACGTTCCAACTCTGCCTTCCACTATCAGTCGGTCGTGCGGATCGGTCCCGCCCCACTTTGCCTTCCCCACACGCCAAAGCCGTGTCTGCCAATCCGGATACCAGTCACCATGTCGAACCCAGTGGCCGAGAAAGAGTGAACAGCGAGCCATCCGCAAGGCCGCGGTGCCCTCCGCTTTCGATGAAAGAAAAAAGCGGTGAATCGAGTTCTTCAGCTTCGCAGAAATCTCCTCATCGGAATCTAGTCCGAGAATCCAGGGTTGGCGGGCTTTGTCCGCCGCTGAATTTTTTTGGGCGATATGCTCCTTCCATTTTTCGCGGAAAACGCGGGCCCCGTGCTGCTCCGCGATCCGATCCGTCCCATCGGCCACATCATCATTCACCACCACAACGATATCGGATACCCACCCCCGAATGCTCTCCAGAGCCCGGCCAATCCGGGTGGCATCAGGCCCAGAGATCATGCAGACGGATATCGGAAGAGGGGCTGGCATACCTCCAGTTTATCGGAAGGAAGCCGAAGGACAACCTTGGGCGAATCGACTCGCAGAAGGGGCCAGTTTGGTTTATGTTTTGCAATTGCGGGACAGGTGCCGGAGCGGTCTATCGGGCTCGCCTGGAAAGCGTGTGTTGGGTAAAACCAACCGAGGGTTCGAATCCCTCCCTGTCCGAACGCTAGTGAGGACAGGGTGTCCCACCTCCCGGAGGGGATGAGCGGATGGCGCGGGGGCAGGTCTGAGGGGGCGCAATCCCGACCGCGATGAATTTTTTAAAAATGGACCAATCCCTCCCTGTCCGACCCTACTACGTCCCGCATTCGCGGGACTTCGAAGGGCTGAGAGGACAGGGAATTCTATCCGCCGGAGGCGTTGGGTGTTTCGGTTGATCGCAGAAGCCTGCACGAACAACGCGGTTGCCTTGCAAAGGCAACCCTACCCAGGCGTCGGGTATTTCGGGTGATCGCTGAAGCCCACATGAACAATGCGGTTGCCTTGCAAAGGCAACCCTACCTAGGCGTTGGGTGTTTCGACTGACTTCGAGGCGGCGTAGGGACACGCCGCCCTACCTAATTTTCAACTTCCCCAAACAAACTCGACGGGCTTTGCGATTCGTGGGTCCAAGCTGTGGTGGACGGGACAGCCCAGTGCGGCTGCTTCCAGCAATTTCCTTTGGGGATGATTCCCGGGAAGTGGAATGGTGATCGTCGATTTGAGTGCCACAATTCTCCGTGGCGTATCGGCGCTCATTTCTTTGGTTGTTTCGATCTTCATGCCCTCGAGGTTGAGCGAGTGTCTTTTCGCTGCAATCCCCATAATCGTCGCCATACAGGTCGCTAAGGCCGTAGCGACAAGATCGGTCGGAGAAAAAGATTCACCCTTTCCCTCGTTGTCGACAGGGGCATCGGTTTCCAGTTTGGCCCCCGACGGACCATGTGTGGCCAAGCAGTGAAGCCGGCCTTCGTATGAAACGGAAATTTTTACCAAGGTTAGTTTAGCCCTGTCCTGCGCCAGGGCTTCGTGCCCATCCCCCTGCCATGCCCAAAAGGAACATGATTCCCGATCCGGCGGCGGCGCCGAGTAGCACCTTTAAAAGCTCGAGGGTCATCGAACGTCGCTGGTTTTGCAGAGCCCGCTCGGTGCCGATTCGGAGCTGGGCTTTTTGGGCATCGGTCTGCTGAGTGAGTTTTGTCATAAACTCGGGCCCTTTGAGTGTGGTCCGGTTTTGTTGATTGAAATTGCTGACCACCGCTTGCAGCTCCGTCGCATCGAGGGTTTTGACCCGGTCCACCGTGGTTTCGAGCTGGCGCATCTGGGCTTGGCTTTGTGCCGTAATCTGCTGCTCCGCCACCACGATCAGGCGATTGCCGGTGATCAAGGCCGAGGCGATTACTAGAAGGAAGCCCCCCGCGTAAATGAAGGGAACAAAGGAGAGAAGTCGCATGATCGTCCTCTCGATGGGCAAGGGCATCACCCGGGGGAAAGCCAGTAACACGCCCAAGGCAAGAAGAGGAACAGGGGTCCGATCCACTAAGGCCGAGCTAAAGCGAAAAGCCTGCAAGGCTCCCCCGAAAGGGTTGGCCAGAAGTTGAAAGAGCAAGTCGATTCCAGCGAAGACCAGAAGTCCATAACCGACAACGCGGAGAATTTGTGGGGCAGGGGAGGGAGTTTTCATGTGCACACGTTGGCGGAGTCCGCAAAATTGTCGAGTTCGAAGGAGTGACGTTTGTTCACCTCTTCTCATAACTTGTTCATGCTCAGCGCACTTCAATTTTCTTAACTGTCGCAAAAAAATAACCGCATCTTTCCGCGATTTGGGTAGTTTAATCCTATAGATGCTACCGACCCTTTCCTCATCCGATTGGACCCGGGCGAAAGCTGGCCAGCTCCTCCAGAGAGCTGGCTTTGGCGGTACTCCAGCGCAAGTAGATGCTCTTGCCTCTCTGTCCCCCCAGCAGGCTGCTCGCTCCTTATTCGACTCTGCGCCTGCATACAAAATCGAGCCTCCTCCATCTATTCTTCTCCCCACGCTAGGCGACAAGATGAGAACCGAGCGGAATCGGCTCAAGCTGTTGGACCCAAAAACACAGGCCCAGAAAAACCAGGAAATCAATCGTGCGATCCGTGCCGAGCAAGAGAAGCGCCTGACCGAGCTGCGCGGTTGGTGGCTGAGTCGCATGGCGGATCCTCTGACCGCGGCGCACGAAAAGGTCGTTCTCTTTCTTCACGGCCACTTTGCCACCAGTGAGGAGAAGGTAAAAAATCCGCAACTTCTTTGGCTGCAAAACCAGATGTTTCGCCAGAAAGCCCTTGGCCCGTGGCCCGATCTCGTCCTAGGGGTCGCCAAAGATCCGGCCATGCTCATTTACTTAGACGGCGCCCGGAGCAAGTCGGAGCAGCCCAACGAAAACTTTGCCCGCGAGCTGTTCGAGCTCTTTACTCTCGGCGAAGGCAACTATACGGAAAAAGATATTCAGGAGTCAGCCCGAGCTTTCACCGGGTGGTCAGTTCGGCTTCGAAATAAGCCCGGGGAAATGATGGATGAGGAGACCCACCTGCCCAGTTTCCTGAACAACCCAAGATGGCACGATAACAAATCGAAAAAAATATTTGGTCAGGTCGGCAATTACGACGGAAACGATGTCGTGCGAATTGCTCTCCAGCAGCCCGCCGCCGCCCGCTGGATTACAGGCAAGCTGTGGAAGTTTTATGCGGGGACATCCCCTTCAGAAGATCTTCACGCCGAACTGGTGACCGCGTGGATGGAAAACGGCCAATCGATCCGCCCTTTTCTGGAGTCAATGTGGACTCATCCCGCCTTCTACGCTCCCGAGCTCGCCCGCCAGCGCGTCAAATCCCCGGTCGAGTGGCTGGTGGGTCTCTGTCGGCAACTGAATCGTCCCCTACCCGCCCCCGCCCTTTCCTCGGAAATTCTGGCTCAACTTGGGCAGAAACTATTTGCCCCGCCCAACGTCAAAGGGTGGGACGGCGGCATCACCTGGATTAATACCGCCAGCCTGCAAAAGCGATATCAGTACGCCGGTTGGGTCGTCAGCGGAACGCAAGGCATGAAGGAGTTGGTGGGGATGGATTTGGGTCGAATGGCGGTGCAGAGCGGATTGGTGGAGGTGCCCACTCCCATGATCGGCGAGGAAATGGCCGATGAGCCGAACTTGAAAAAAGAGCTGGCGCAAAAGCGACGCGCCGCCGCTGGCAAAGCTCGAGAACTTTTTGCTTTGCCTCCCGTTCCGGTCGACGAAATCGCCTCCCCCCAGCAGCGACAAAACCCGGACGAGCTCGTCGCCGCCCTCGCCCGTCGCCTGTTGCTCGGGGATCCCGTTCCACCCGAACTGCTCGGGCGCTTCCGAAAGGCGGCTGGTCGGGCGTCCCCCGTGCCCGAGGAGGATGTGCGCGAAGCTCTTCTGGCCATCGTGCAAAGCCCCGTTTACCAAGTCGGATAAAAGGAGAATCCCCATGAACCACTCAGAAATGAAAACACGCCGCGAATTTCTTCGCACCGGAATGTTGGGTGGCTCTCTTTGTTGGACTCTACCCGCCTTCCTCCAAAAAACGATGTTCTCACTCCACGCCGCGGCGGATGGTCAACTGGTTCAAGGCATCACCGGTAAAGATGGTAACATTCTGGTCGTCCTTCAGCTAGCGGGCGGCAACGACGGTTTAAACACCCTCGTTCCGTTTGCCGACGACGATTATCGCCGCGCCCGACCCAAGCTTGGCTTGCGGGAGAATCAGGTTCTCAAATTAGGCGCAAAGGAGAAGGTGGGTCTTCACCCAGCCCTGAGCGGATTAGCCAAATCGTATGAGGCCGGTGATCTGGCGATTGTGCAAGGGGTGGGTTATCCCAATCCCAACCGCTCCCACTTTCGCTCGACAGAAATCTGGGCCACGGCCACCGATGCGGACAAGAGCTCCTCCACCGGCTGGCTCGGTCGCTACTTCGACAACGCCTGCTCGGGTTGCGACGCTGCCGTCGGACTTACGGTCGGGTCCCAAATGCCCCAAGCCTTTTCGGCCAAGGTCCCCAAGGGCGTGATTTACCAGTCGGGCGGCGGCGGGAAGAAGCGTGGTCGTAAAGAGAGCGATCCTTCCCCCGATGAGAGCATGGGCATGATGTCGGATGATGGGTCGGACGAAGGCCCTTCGGGCGGATCGATCGAGGAAAATTCTGGCCCTGCTTCCCAAGGGAACATGAGCGCGCTGGACTTTTTAGAACGGACGGAGATGGATGTGCAAGTGACCCAGAAAGAGATCGCGGCCGCGTCGTCTCGATCCAAGAATAGTGTTCCTTACCCCGCCAGCAAGTTGGGCAACCAGTTTGCGCTCGTTTCTCGTTTGATTGCGGGCGGGCTGGGCACTCGGATCTACTATCTCTCCCAAGGTGGCTACGATACCCACACGGAGCAGGCAAATTCTCACCAGAGGCTTCTGCAGGAGATGGGGGATGCGGTCACCGCATTTTTGGCGGATCTGAAAGCCCAGGGAAATTTAGGCCGAGTCACTTTGATGACATTTAGTGAGTTTGGTCGGAGGGTAAAAGAAAACGCCAGTGGAGGTACGGACCATGGTGCCGCCGCCCCCCTGTTCCTCGCAGGCGGTGGGGTGAAGGCGGGCCTTTTGGGCAAGATGCCATCCCTTGCGCCTCGAGAGTTGGACGACGGAGACATCAAGTACAACGTCGATTTTCGTTCGGTGTATGCCACCGTTTTGGAAAAGCATATGGGGGTAAAGCCGGAGACAATTTTGCAAAAATCTTTCTCTACGATCAATGTCTTCGGGTAATTTTGTTTTCCCAAAACGCCGGCGTCTTCACCATGTCACTCCTTGGAATACCCAAGCCCCTGAATTTTTTTTAACTGTTTGCTGCGCGCAACCAGGCGTGAATCATTTATGCAAAGCCGTACCTGCGGGCGCTGTTCTTGATGCGGCACATCATTATCATTGCCGGAAACTTTGGCACTGTGAGCTCATAGTTCTTATGCCAGACCACCTTCACGCGATACTCTCTGTTGGAGAGCAAAAGAGCCTTGAGGCTGTTATCAAGTCGTGGAAAGGCTGGACTGCGAAAGTCACTGGAATTCAATGGCAGGATGGATTTTTTGAGCATCGATTAAGAAGTCCCACCAGCGCTCAACAAAAGTGGGATTATGTGAATCAAAATCCTGTGCGAAAGGGCCTTGTCAAAAAGGCAGAGGACTGGCCGTGGCGATTTATGCCTGGTAGGGCGCATCATCCTTGATGCGCCGGCGGAAAAATCAAAAGTAGGGCGCCTCAGCCGGCGGACCAGGGATGGTCCGCCCTACCGCACCCGTTGAAATACTGGTAGGGCGCCTCATCCTTGATGCGCTGGCTTAAACTTTTACCTCTCGACCCTCAGCCGGCGGACCAGGGATGGTCCGCCCTACCGGCCGATTTCTTAGACGTCGTAGTACATAAAGAACTCATACGGATGGGGACGGAGACGCAGGGCGTCGTAATCCTTCACTCGCATTTCGACAATTGTATCCACCATATCCTTGGTGAATACGTCTCCCTTGAGAAGGAACTCGTGATCCTTCTCGAGAGCCTGAGCCGCGCCGAGCAGTGAATCCGGAGCGCTCGGAACCTTGGCCAGCTCCTTGGGTGGGAGCTCATAGAGGTTCTTGTCGAGCGGATCGCCCGGATGGATCTTGTTTTGAATACCATCCAATCCCGCCAGCAACTGCGCCGCGCAGGCGAGATAAGGATTGGCCGCAGGATCCGGAGTACGGAATTCGATTCGGACCGCTTTCGGATTCGACGAGTAGGTCGGGATGCGGATCGCCGCACTACGATTTCTCGCGCTGTAGGCGAAGTTGACGGGCGCTTCGTACCCTGGAACCAGCCGCTTGAAGCTGTTGGTTGTCGGGTTCGTGATGGCAGTCAATGCCCGAGCGTGCTTGATGATCCCACCGATGTAGTAGAGAGCGAGTTCGCTCAAGTTGGCGTACCCCTTCCCGGCAAAGAGCGGTTTGCCGTCTTTCCAGATGCTTTGATGACAGTGCATCCCCGAGCCATTGTCTCCGAAGAGAGGTTTGGGCATGAAGGTGGCGGTCTTGCCATGGCGCCGAGCGACATTGCGAACCACATATTTATAGAGGTTCATCTTGTCGCCCGTGCGGACCAGCGTGTCGAAGCGGATATCGATCTCGGCTTGTCCAGCGGTGGCGACTTCATGATGCTGCCGCTCAATCTGCACGCCGAGATCTTCGAGCATGAGGGTGATCTCGTTGCGGATATCCTGCTGCGTGTCGGCCGGAGGAACCGGGAAGTATCCCTCTTTATGCCGGATCTTGTACCCAGTGTTCGGCATTTCTTCGCGGCCGCTGTTGAAGATGCCCTCGGAGGAATCTACTTGGTAGAATGCTCCGCGAGAGGAAGAGTCATAGCGGACATCGTCAAAGATGAAGAATTCGGCTTCTGGTCCGAAAAAGGCGGTATCTCCAATCTTAGTACTCTGAAGATATTTCTCGGCGCGCAGGGCGATACTGCGAGGATCCCGCTCGTAAGTCTGCATCGTGATCGGATCGATGACAGTACAAACAAGACTGAGCGTTGGTTCCGCGTTGAACGGATCGATCATGGCTGTCGCTGGATCGGGAAGAACCAACATGTCGGACGAGTTAATCGACTTCCAGCCACGAATGGAGGAGCCGTCGAAGCCCAACCCTTCCTTGAACGTTGACTCCTCAAGTTCCGCCAGAGTTGTCGTGAAGTGCTGCCAGGTTCCGGGGATATCGCAGAATTTGTAGTCCACGAGGCGGCAGTTGTTCGCCTTGGCGAAGGCCAAGACTTCTTTGCCCGATTTTGCATTTAGATGTTTTTCGCTCATTGTTTTTACTCCTTTATTGGTTGCTCGAGATTTGCCTTAAGGCAACTCAAACCGCCTTTTCCCCTCTGTCCTCCGTTCGGATGCGGATCACCTCATCCAACGGGAGGACAAAAATTTTGCCATCCCCGATTTTTCCTGTCTTCGCGGCTTTGAGAATCGCCGTGATCGCTTTTTGAACAGAAGCCTCGGGCAGGACGATCTCCAGCTTTACTTTAGGGAGGAAATCCACGGTGTATTCGCTGCCACGATAGATTTCGGTGTGCCCTTTTTGGCGGCCGAACCCTTTGACTTCGGTGGCTGTCATGCCCTCGATCCCCGCCTCGGTCAGAGCTTCCTTTACCTCTTCAAGCTTGAAGGGCTTGATAATCGCTTCGATTTTTTTCAGTGCCATAGGTTTCGTTCTTTCTTGGTTGTTCCCTCGTGAGACAGGCCCACAGGGGAAAGATTGTCATACCTCCCCACCGTGGGCCTCGTCACGCCCGAAATCGATCTTTTAGATCGCTTTCGCGCCTTTGTCTTCCGTGCGGATGCGGATGGCCTCATCCACCGGAAGGACAAAGATTTTGCCATCCCCGATTTTTCCCGTCTTGGCCGACTTGATGATCGCGGCGGTGGCTTTCTCCACCGAGGCGGAGTCGAGAATGATCTCTAACTTCACCTTGGGCAGGAAATCCACCGTGTATTCACTGCCCCGGTAAATTTCGGTGTGACCCTTTTGGCGGCCAAAGCCCTTCACCTCGGTTACCGTCATTCCCTCGACGCCGGCTTCGTGAAGGGCTTCCTTCACCTCCTCCAGCTTGAAGGGTTTGATAATTGCTTCGATTTTTTTCAGAGCCATAAGTGTTGCCTTCTTTCTGGGGTGACCCCCCGATTAGTATATGTAGCCCTTCTCTTCGTGATCGCTGACATCGAGACCTTCCCTCTCGGCTTCCGCGGCCGGTCGTAATCCCATCAGTACCTTGATGCCAAACGCGATCACCGCGGTGCCAACGACGGAGAGCACCAAGGTCAGGGCAATGGCTTTGCACTGTTCAGCCACCAGTGTTTTCCCAACGATATCTTTGAGATTCAGGGCCAAATTAGCATTCACATCCACTGTGGCGAGGACGCCGGTCAAGAATGCACCCAAGGTGCCACCGACAGCGTGCACCCCGAAGGTGTCGAGGGCGTCATCGTAGCCGAACCATCTTTTCACGCGTGTGCAGAAGAACCAGGGAACCAGTCCCGCCGCGACTCCGATAATGATCGAGCCGGAGGCGTCGATAAATCCGGCGGCGGGAGTCACCACCACCAGACCGGCGACCGCCCCCGAACAGAAACCGAGGACGCTTGCTTTTCCTTTATCGAAATATTCCGCCACCGCCCAGACAAATGCGGCCACTCCCGTCGCCAAGGTGGTCGTCATAAAGGCATTCGCAGCTACTCCGTCAGCGGCCACCGCCGACCCGGCGTTGAATCCGTACCAGCCGACCCACAGCATGCCGGTTCCGACCATACAAAGCACCATGCTGTGCGGGGGCATCGGCTCTTTCCCAAAACCGAGCCGCTTTCCTAAAATCATACAGAGAACGAGAGCTGACCATCCGGAGGACATGTGAACCACGGTTCCACCGGCAAAGTCGACCGCCTTGATGGCGGCGCCAGCATTCCAAACTCCGTTCATCAAACCGTTGACGCCCCAAACCATATGAGCGAGGGGGAAGTACACGATGAACATCCACGCGCCGACAAAAAGAAGCAGGGCGGAGAACTTAATTCTTTCCGCGATCGCCCCGATGATCAGTGCGGGAGTGATGATGGCGAACATCATCTGATACATGCTGAACACGTTCTGGGAAACCCAGTAGGCGTAGTTTGTGTTGGGGGCCGAGGTGACTCCCTTCAGGAAGGTAAACCCAAGGCCGCCTAAAATTGGACTTTTGAAGCCATCGTCAAAGACGAGGCTGTATCCCACCGCCCACCAGAGGATGGTGACCAAGCCGGTGATGCCCAAGCATTGGGCTAGGATAGAGAGGACGTTTTTCGAGCGAACCAGACCGCCATAAAAAAGCGCCAGTCCGGGTAGAGTCATGAAAAGCACCAGCGCGGCCGAGGTCATCATCCAGGCGTTATGTCCTGGTCCTGCGACCCCGACGGATGCAGTGGTCAATCCATCTGGGATGGTTCCTTTTTCGTCCTTGAGCGCCCCGGTCGGGTCACCATTCCCGAGGTAGGCCTCTAGACCAGCCACCCGTTGTTCGAGGGTCGGCGCTGGAGCGTCCGCACGAACTCCCGCCAGCGACAGCCAGAATATTGACAGCACCACCAGAGGGCGCCATCCCATCACGTTTTGTATCGTCATACTTCCATCTCCTTTTTTGGTCTGGTTTCTATCGCCCATCAGGCGGACCTCTGAAGCAGACTCCCTCCAAGAGATCAGACCTTTAGAAGCAGATGCCGTGCCAAAAAACGTGGCTCATCCGAAATTATGTAACCCGTTGATGGATAGTTGTCTAAATTGTAGGGAATTTTAAGGCCTTGAACACAACCTGCCCGTAGGTGGCTATTTTACGCCTTACCTCAATGGAACCAGCTAGTAGATGTAGCCTTTTTCCTCGTGGTCGCTGACATCCAAACCTTCGCGCTCCGCCTCGGTTGAGGGCCGCAAGCCCATGACGAATTTGACCCCCCAAGCCACAATTGCGGTGCCAACGACCGAAATCAACAGAGTCACGAGAATGGCTTTCGACTGCTCGATCAGAAGAGTCCTGCCGATGGTTTCCTTGAGATGGAGGTGTAGGTTGGGATTCACCTCTGCCGTTGCAAAAATTCCGGTCAGGAAAGAGCCGATCGTCCCCCCAACCGCATGAACCCCGAACACGTCCAAGGTGTCATCATAACGAAACCACCGCTTCACCCGGGTGCAGAAAAACCACGAACCGAGTCCTCCCGCCAAGCCGAGTAGCACCGCCCCGGTTGCATCCACAAAACCTGCCGCCGGAGTGATCGTGACCAGACCTGCCACTGCGCCCGAACAGAAGCCCAGAACGCTCGCCTTCCCCTTGTCGAAATATTCAGCCACCGCCCAGACAAACGATGCCACGCTGGCCGCCAAAGTGGTGGTGAGAAAGGCATTCGCCGCAACCCCATCCGCCGCCAGCGCGGACCCGGCGTTAAATCCGTACCACCCGACCCAAAGCATTCCCGTGCCGACCATACAGAGCACCATGCTGTGCGGAGGCATGGCTTCCTTATTCCATCCAATCCTTTTTCCAAGAATGATACAGGCGGTCAAAGCAGACCATCCTGAAGCCATTTCCACCACGAACCCGCCGGCAAAATCGATCGCCCGAATCCCCGCGGCGGAATTCCACACACCATTCATCCACCCGGTGCTGCCCCACACCATGTGTGCGAGGGGAAAGTAGACAACGAACATCCACGCGCCGGTGAAAAAAAGGACTGCGGAAAACTTCATCCTCTCTGCCACAGCACCAATCAGCACCACGGGCGTGATAATTGCGAACATGAGCTGGTACATGCTGAAAACGTTTTGCGATACCCAGTACGCATAATCGGTATTGGGAGCTGATGTTACGCCCCGTAGGAACGTGAACTCCAAGCCGCCCAGAAAAGGGCTTTGGAAGCTTTTCCCGAAAACGAAGCTATACCCCGCCGCCCACCAGAGAATTGTTACCAATCCAGTGATTCCCAAACATTGGGCCATGATCGAAAGAACGTTTTTGGAGCGAACCAGGCCTCCATAAAAAAGGGCGAGTCCGGGAAGGGTCATAAACAGAACCAGCGCCGCGGAGATCATCATCCACGCGTTGTGGCCCGGACCCGCCACGCCGACGGAGGCGGTGGTAGGTTGCTGCTCGGGATTGCCCGAGTTTGATTTCAGGGTAGCGGCCGGATCGCCGTTCGTCAGATAGGCCTCGAGACCCGCTACCCTTTGCTCGAGCGTGGGAGCAGGAGCTTCCGCACGGGCGATGTTCGAAAATGGAAGACAGAGTCCCAGGGCCACGATTCCTGCGCCGATCCACGATTTCAATCCCGCCCTCCCTTGGTTGGCTTTTAGGCTTGTTCGGTTGCCGCGGCCGCTGCCTCGCCTTCGCCTACGGCGAAGCGCGTGAACCGACGGACGACAATATTTTCCCCGAGCTCACCAATTTTCGAGGAGACGATGTCTTTCATGGTCAGATTAGCATCCTTCACGAAAGCCTGCTCCATCAAACAAACGGTGCTGTAGTATTTTTCCACTTTGCCTGCAACGATTTTCTCGACGACAGCTTCGGGTTTCCCCTTGATCTGGGCCGCTGCCACTTCCCTCTCGTCCTTTAAAGCCTTTTCGGGAACTTCTTCCCGGCTCACATAAATCGGACTGGCGGCCGCGATTTGAAGGGTGATGTCTTTGACCAGTTCGCGGAAGTGCTCATTCTTGGCAACGAAATCGGTCTCACAATTGACCTCGACCAGTACCCCTACTTTTCCACCCAAATGGATGTAAGAAGCGATGACGCCCTCCCGAGTTTCCCGGCCGGCTTTTTTCCCTGCAGCCAGGTTAAACTTTTTACGGAGAATTTTTTCTGCCTCCTCCGGATTCCCGTTCGCCTCGGTCAGGGCTTTTTTACAATCCATCATCCCTGCGTGGGTACGGTCGCGGAGATCTTTGACAATTTTAGGGTCGATCGTGGCGGTAGTCGTCATAATGGTAATCCTTTCCGGACGCCCTTAGGCGGTGAGAGCGGCTTCCTTACTTTTCGAGGCGCGCTCTTTTTTCTTTTTTTCGGACTTCTCACCCTGTTCCGACTTTTCGGACGTTTCCGGGGCGTGGGCGGGGCCGCGGCGGCGGCCCTCTTCAATCGCCTCAGCCATGGGCTCCATCACCGCCCGAATCGAGCGAATGGCATCATCGTTGCAGGGCACGGCGATATCGGCATCGTCCGGATCGGCATTGGTATCAGCGAGCGCGATGACGGGGATCCGCAAGCGACGGGCTTCCTTCACGGCGATCTCTTCGCGCGGCATGTCAACTACCACCATGGCGGCGGGAATTTTGTCCATTTCTAAAATCCCAGCGAGATTTCGGCTCAACTTCGCTTTTTCACGACGAAGGGCGGCCGACTCTTTTTTGGGCAAGAGGTCCATCGCCCCCGAGGTCTCTTTGCTCTCGATGCTTTTGAGTTTTCCTACGCTGCGGCGAATGGTGGCCAAATTGGTCAAGGTGCCGCCCAACCAGCGGCCGGTGACGTAGTGAGATTTCGTTCGCTCAGCCAACTCTTTGACGACCTCTTGGGCTGGTTTTTTTGTCCCGACGAACAGGACGTGCCCACCTTTGGCAGAGGCTTCGCGCAGAAAGTCGGCCGCTTTCCGGACCTGCTCGGCCGTGCGGGAGAGATCGATGATATAAATTCCGTTGCGCGGGCCAAAGATGAACTGCTTCATCTTGGGGTTCCATTTGTCGGTGCGGTGTCCAAAGTGGACGCCAGCTTCGAGGAGTCGTTTCACCTCTGATTCTGTTGCGAGCATAGTCGTATTTCCTGTCCGTATATGACCCCGACTTGTCGGGGCTTCCCTTTCTAGGGAATAGGGTTTCAGTTTCGTTGTCCGCAAACGCGAACGTTGAATCCAGGCTTCATCTTCTATTCAAAAAAGAAACGAGGACAAAGCAGCCCTAACATAATGATATCCTGCGCGAAGCCAAGCCTTCCGTTGCCTTGGGTGCCAGGCGATGAACCAGGTCCCGTGCCAGGTCTCGTGCCAGGTGATGGACCGGGTCTCGGACCTGACCCCAATAATATTTACACTAATTTGTTGACATACTCCGTTAAGTTGTTCATATAGCGTCTGATGCGATCTATTTTACCTATTTCGGTATTATTGGTTGTTTTGTTGCCGGGCACACAAGCTGTTGGGGTTGAGTCTGTTAAGCCACCCGTTGCTAAGAAAAAGGGTGTGGAACAGCCAACTATAGGTAGTTATCCGGTGAAACGAAATATCGTCACCACTTATTTTTGGATCGGCCAAGGTGGGACCAGCATAAGTTCCACGCAGAATATCATGAGCGCGTGGGATCAGTTTTGGAAAAAGAACTTCGGTGGAATTGATGCGCCCGAGGATCGTAAGGACGCGAAAAAGTTTCGTGAGGCGAGCCTTCCAGAAAAATTTGCGCCCACGCTGAACCCATTCTACGTGGCCCTGCCCTTTAACGACATTGCCTTCCCCAAAAAGTCTCGGGAATACGTCCCCTGGTGGAGCGAGGCCGACTACCGGAAAGATCGTCTCGAATCCCAATGCAAGGGGCGGTGGATCATGATCAAATTTAACAACAAAGTGTGTTTTGCCCAGTGGGAGGACGTCGGCCCCCTTCGCTACGATCACGCGGAGTATGTCTTCGGCGAAGAGCGGCCGACGCGGTACTCCCGAGCGGGTTTGGATGTTTCCCCTGCGGTCAGGGATTACTTAGGCTTAAGCGGACTGGACAAAACCGACTGGAAGTTCGTTGAGGATGATCAGGTGCCTTACGGACCTTGGATTGAGTATGGGGAGCAGGCCATTCTTTACAGCGCTATCAAAAGTCAGACCGCGAAAAAGATCCGTAAAAGTCTCTAACTTTGCCCCCCGAGGGCGCCACTTCAGCTTCTCTTATTTTCGCATCGCCCATACCGCCAGGGCCGAGATATCGGATGGATTCACACCGGAAATTCTTGCCGCCTGTCCGAAGGTTCTCGGCCTAACTTCCTTTAACTTCGCGCGCGCCTCTTTTTTCAACCCAACCACACGTTCGTAATCAAAGTTCTCGGGGATATTTTTTCCCTCCATCTCTTTCAAGGTCGCAATCCGATCGATATCCCGCGCGACGTAGCCCGAATATTTCACATCCGCCTCCACCGCCTCGGCAATCTCCCCAGGCATCCGTTGAAACTCCTCCGGTAGATCGTTCCATGATATTTCGGGCCGACGCAACCAATCCTCCAAAGTTTTACCCTCTCGTCGGGCCGAGCTTAATTTGGCGCGACACGAATCGATTTGGGCTCTCTTCTCTTTTGCCCGACGAACACGCTCGGCGGATGCCAAACCCAGCTCCCCTGCCCTCTCGGTCAGTCGCAAATCCGCATTATCTTGGCGGAGAAGCAGTCGATATTCTGCGCGGGAGGTGAACATTCGATACGGCTCCCTTGTCCCCTTCGTGACCAAATCGTCGACCATCACTCCAATGTATGATTCGTGGCGGCCGAGCTTCCACGGCTCCGCCCCGCGCGAGGCCAAGGCCGCGTTAATTCCGGCCAAAATCCCCTGCCCTGCTGCTTCCTCGTAGCCGGAGGTTCCGTTTAGCTGCCCCGCAAAATAGAGCCCTCGGACTAATTTTGTTTCGAGGGACGGCCAAAGCTGAGTCGGCGGACAGTAATCATACTCCACCGCATAACCAGGCCGGAGAAATTCGGCCGCGCCTAATCCCGGAATCGAGTGGATCATCTCCACCTGGACATCGAATGGCAAGCTCGTTGAACAGCCGTTCACGTAGAACTCGTTTGTATGTCGACCCTCGGGCTCTAAAAATATCTGATGCCTCTCCTTGTCCGGAAACTTAACAATCTTATCCTCTATGGATGGGCAGTATCTTGGCCCAACTCCTTGAATAACACCACAATACAAAGGAGATCTGGACAGGTTTTTGCGGATTATTTGAGCCGTTATATCGCTCGTATAGGTAATCCAGCACGGGATTTGTTCCACGTGGAACAATCCATCCTTCCAGTGGTTGAGACTGAATATGTGATCCGCCCGGTTCTCGATGGCATCAACCATAAAGCTGAAGTTTGGCGGGGGGTTGTCCCCGTTTTGAGGCTCAAGCTTTGAGAAATCGATGCTGCGCTTATTTAGCCTGGGCGGGGTGCCCGTTTTGAGTCGCTCAACCTGGAATCCTAGTTTTCGTAGTTCATCAGAAAATCCGCTAGTGCCATCACCCATTCTGCCGCCGGCAACATTGCGATCACCAACATGCATGAGTGCCTTTAAGAATGTCCCTGTGGTTAGGACGACCTTCTTTGCGTTGAGGCGGACTCCTAAGTTAGTCACGACCGCTCTGACCTCGCCATCCTCAACAATGAGCTGAGCGATCTGGCCCTGTTTTAAATCCAGGTGCGGCTGGTTTTCGAGGGCAAATTTCATTCTAAACTGATAGGCCTTCTTGTCGCACTGGGCGCGTGGTCCTCTCACACTCGGCCCCTTACTTGAGTTCAGCATGCGCATCTGAATCGCGGTGGCATCGGTATTGATGCCCATTTCACCCCCGAGCGCATCGATTTCACGTACTATGTGGCCTTTTGCCAGGCCCCCGATCGCTGGGTTACAACTCATCTGGCCGACCGTGTCGAGATTCATGGTGAGAAGAAGGGTCTCACATCCCATCCGAGCGGAGGCAAGGGCGGCCTCAATCCCGGCATGGCCGGCCCCAATCACGATAACATCGTAATTCTTGGGGAAGACAAAAATCGATGGATCACCCATAACGTTCTTTTAGATCGCAGGTGAGGGGAGGCGGTCGGTAAAAATAGTTTTGGCCGCGGGAAGGCGGCCCGGATGCTTTCCATCACCGTTTTTGATTCCAACGGGCAGAAGCAGTGCTATCGCTATATTTTTATCTTCTTTTGCATCAATGATTTCCTTTACTTTGGCCTCATCCCAACCGTTGATGTAGCAGGTGGAGTAGCCTTTCGACTGAGCGGCAAGGGCAAGAGTAGTTGCCATGATCATCGCATCCTTAATCGCATATTCGCGCTCCTTTTCGCCGAGACCTTTTTGAAAACCGGGGGCGTTTGAACCAATCCAGTCAGCGAACTTCTGCGGCCAAGCACCAGAGGAGACGCCCGTTTTCAGGATCTCATCCATGTGCGTTTCCCACCCTCGAACGGAAACGGCGAAAACAAAAGTAACTGGGGCCTCAAGAATCTGCTTCTGACCCCAGGCCGCGGCGGAAAGAGCCTCTTTCTGGGCCATAGAGCGAATCATGACAACTCGAGTAGGCTGAAAATTCCACGAGGAGGGAGCATCCTGCATCAAGGAAACAAGCTCCTCTAAATGTGCCTCAGGGATGGGGTCGCTCTTAAAAGATTT
>CAMCFB010000029.1 GCA_945874125.1 Verrucomicrobia subdivision 6 bacterium
TGCGAATTCCTTCTCTCCATTGGTTCGGCGTTCTTTTGCTCGGGCTCTCGGCTTGTTCTTCCCAGTCTCCCGAGCCTCAAAAGCCATCGAGCGTCAAATCGACCTCGGTGCCCGATTCCGAAACCAAGGTCGCTCCGGTTGCAAAAAGCGAAAGATTGTGGGAGGGAAAGACTCTTTTGGTGCACTACATGCCTTGGTATGAGACGCCTCAAGGACGAGGAAAGTGGGGGGCGCACTGGACCGGACATGAAAAACAGTGTGATCCTGAAAAAAGCAAGGAGAACGGGCTGCAAGATATCTGGTCTCACTATCATCCGCTGATCGGTCCCTATGACTCTGCAGACCCGGATGCGTTGGAGTGTCACCTGCTTCAGATGAAATTGGCAGGGATCGACGGGGTAGTAGCCGATTGGTATGGGCCGGTGGCTTTTCATGACTACGGCCCCATTCACCAAGCATCTCGGGCACTTTTTGCTGCCTGTGAAAAGTTCGGGATGAAATTTGTGGCTTGTTTTGAAGATCGGACCATCGAGGTCATGGTGAAAGACGGCGGGCTAAAGACGGAGGAGGTGCCGGAGCATCTTCGCAAAGTAATCGATTGGTGTAAGGCGGAATGGTTTTCCAAACCCAATTACTTCAAGTTGGAGGGAAAGCCTCTCTTAACCAATTTTGGGCCCATCTACGTTCAGGAGAAAGAGGTATGGCAGCAGGCGCTAGGTACTGGACCCGATCGGCCTTCTCTCTATTGCCTGCCTCATTTACGCGAAAAAGCAGGTGCTGATGGTGGCTATACTTGGGTTCATTTCGAGGCTTGGCAGGGAAATCCCGACAGCGCCACGGTAAGGCAACGTCTCACGGAAATTTATCACCGGGTTTCATCCAATCCGCAGCAAACGATCGTTTCTGCCTTGCCTGGTTTTGATGATATCTACGCGAAAAGTTACGGACATATTGATTTTAAAAATGGGGATACGCTTCGGGAGTCCCTGGGGGTTTGCATGGAGGGACCTTGGTCGGTCGTGCAGTTGGTGACCTGGAATGATTATGGTGAGGGGACGATGTTTGAGCCGACGCATGAGCAGGGTTATCTCGCTCTCGAAATTGTTCAGGAAGCTCGACGAAAAGAGAGCAAGGGAAGCTTTGTCTCCACGTCGGAGGACCTGCGCTTGCCCGCACAACTTTATACTTTGAGGAAAAAGGCGGGTACGGATCCTGCGATCCTAAACAAGATTTCCCAGCTTTTGAGTGACGGAAAGTGTGCGGAAGCACGTCAGGCCATGGAAGCGATTCAGCGCCCCGAAGCCAAACCATCGGCTTGAAGTTTTCATGTTAAAGTCCTCGTCCTCGCATTTTCGAAGATGCTGATGAATTGGTAGCGCTGATTTTTTATGAATTTGGATGGCAATTTCTAAGATAGGAGAAAAGGTGTGACTTGGTTCAAGATAAAATCAGATGTAAACTTTGCTTAAATAGTAGTGCGCAAAGGTGCTAGAAATACAATGAATACACCTTCTGGAACTTTTGATATTAATCAAAACTCTCAAGGCAATAATTTATAAATACCTGTCAATTAGATAAATATACTTTGGCTTATATTACGGTCCAATAAAATAACAAAGAAACTATTGACAATTCAAGCAAAGTGTATAGAATGTACCTATGAGAAAAAAAATTAATATTCGAAGCAGTAGAAGTTTTTTTATGTTGATTGCTTTTGCCTTCCTAAGCGTTGGTAGTGATTGGTCTACTGCCGGCACCGTTCTTCTGGACATAGGGCGTAGTAACGCCGACGGAGGTTGGTACGACGGAGCATCTCCCGCCAGTCCTGACGCTAACGGAAACTATTGGAACACACTGGATATTGGCAAGTACGCAGGATCCATGGTTGATAAAACTGGAGCCGCCACATCGATCGGCGCGGGTTTTATTAATATTAATAGTCCAATCTTCACCACGTGGAATGGCCCTGCTGGAGCAGGCACACATGCTGATGTTACCATCAATTCAGCAGCGCTTGGAGATCTGGGAGTCAAGGAGGCAGCTTTTGATTATGTCCATGGAACCAATATCCGCATATCAATTAATGGCCTAACGGCGGGGCAATCCTACGATTTTTCCTTTTTTAGTTCCCGAAGGTGGGAGGGAGATGCGAGCACGAGATTTACTATTTATGGATCAAATACATTTGACTCTGGCTCTTTGCTGAAAAGTGGAACTTTGGCCAATCGTAGCTCGACTCAGGGTTGGGTTCATAACGCAGACACTCTTCTCACTCTAAACAATCTGGCTCCCACGAGCACGTCGCTTTATATCGACATTGCAGGTGCTTCGGGAGGTGCAGGCGCTCTCAATGCGATGAGTATTACGAGCGTGCCTGAACCGAATTCCGCTACGCTTTTATTAGCTGGTCTATCTGGGGTTCATTTCGCAAGACGTTTGCGCTGTAAGCGTAACTAGGCAGTCACAAGTGGAGCACTAGATAATATTAGTAAGTGACTATTTCTCTTGGTTCGATAAGTTCCCATTTTAAGCGAATTTATCGCAACAGTGATTTGTTCTGTGGGAATAAGCGGATCTCAAGTCTGTAATGTAAATATGGGAGATTCTGCTCGCTATCTTGGACCAATTATAATTACTCCACCTTCTTGAAAACTTTCATTAGGGAAAGCCCATTGGAGCTCTCCAAGGATGTGACCGGCTGGTGAGTTTTATTTTTTGTTGAGGTCTTTCTTGAGACCCAAGACCTGCAGGAAAGTAAATCGTTGTTGTGAAGAGTTCATTTGAATTTATAAATCAAGAGTCGCGTCCGTTTTCTTTGATTCAATATTCATAAGGGCCTTTTGTGTGGACTCATTTGAATGGTTGTCACGTATAGACCGATGTCTGAATCAAATATATAACATGCACGGGCTTGTCATCTATTTGGTCAAATTAACCTTTTTGAGCTGGTAGTTCGAAGTTGGTAGGGGGCCTTTGCTGGTGAAGACAAGTTTAAGTATTTCAAGCAGCTGGCAATCAGTGGTGATACAATCGGCGAGTGCTGATTTCGCGTTGGGGGAGTTTTAGGGGATGGAAACTTCCATCTTAAGAAACGAAGTTTGATTGCTTCCAAGGATTCGGACGGTAACTGTTTCTGTGCCATCTCCGTTGTTAACTGGTGTGCCGACCTGTTGAATTACACTCGAGCCGCTTTGCCAGTTAGCACTGCTGAGGGAGGGGGAGGCTTTTAGGGTGTAGGTGATTCCGTCCACCGTATAACCAGATTCGGTTGAACCAGTACCTGTGCCACTCCTGCGCCGAAAGCTGAAGAGGGGACCGTTGGTTCCACTGCTACTTTGAATGCCTTTGGTCATGTTATCACTGCTATTTGGGTTTCCTCCCTGGGCGAATTCAAGAAGGTTGCACCATCCGTCGCCATCTGGATCGGCCAAAGGTTGTGAGGTGACTCCCGTAGGATCGGTGGGGAATTGGGTGTTTTGCCAGGTTTCCCAACCGCTGCGAACGTTCAGAAGTAGATCATCAAAGGTCTGTGGATTGCTGTCGTTGGAAAGAAGACGAATTCGATATTGCCCGGGCTCGGTGGCCGTGACCGTGGTACTCAACGAGGAAGGAGAAGCAAAGGTGATCGTTCCCGGCCCCGTCACTTTTTGCCACAGCACGGACGAGGAGTTTGGAGCAGTTCCGGAAAGGGGGGCGGTCATGCCTGCATCAAGGGTCAGGTCGCCCCCAGCCAAGACGGCAGGAGCGGGAGCACCGAATCCGCTTCCTTTCAGGTTGTCAAAGGTTGCCGTGCTGAGAAGTCCATTGTTGTGGCTGGTCACCGCCAGTCCAATGTAGACCGTGCTGCTCATGGCTGGGGAGAGCGGCGTGCCGATCGAGGTCCAAGTTGTTCCATCGATCGACTTGTAGGCCGTGATAGTGCCGCCGGTGCGAACGAGTCGTAGCCATACGCCTGAACTGAAGGCTCCCAAGGCCTGATGTTGGCTCAGAGCTCCGGTAGTAGGTCGATTTTGTAAAGCCAATCCGTTGGCGATGGTTCCGGCTAAAAAGACGTGGGTGGAGTTGGCCGTCAACTCGTCGCGGATCATCAGCCCGGCTTTGGCCCAAGGGTCCGTGTTGGTCTGTCCTAGCAGACGGACCTCGATAAACCCATCTCCCTGCAAAGCGGCATAACGAAAATGAAAGCTGTCCGCGGTATCCCAAATGTCGACCCCGGATCCTTGCATGGTCCAAGTTCCCGAGGAAACCGTGCTGCTTCCCGTCCGGCCCACACTCCCGATATCCTGAGCTGTACCGATGGCTGGCATTCCATAGGCAACAGCGACCTCTGCTGTACCAGCCAGCTGGCCATCCGACACAGACAAGCGTAGAAGATAGTTTCCTGGCAAATTTAGGGTCACGCTGGTCGTCAATTGTCCCGGATCGTCAAAAGAGGCAAGGCCACCTACCGGGCCTGAGACTAAGGACCAAGCAGGAGAAAGCTGGGCGGACGCAGGCAGGCCGTCGTCCGTGACGGAGGCGGTTAATTTAAGCCCGGAACCTTTGGCCAATGCCACAGCCTTGGGAAGCCCTAAGGCGATTACCGGAGCCTCGTTGTTTTCTGGGATAACCAGAATCCCGGAGCTCTCCGCAGAGGCATCGAATGCTGTGGTAATGCGGATCCGGCCATCGACGGCTTCTGCCGGAACGGTGAATCGCAAAGTGTTGTCGTCCACTATGGTGAACTCGGCGGCAGTGAGGGCACCGATTTGTACAAGAACGGTGCTACTGAGGTATCTGCCTGACAGGATAACCTCTGAGCCGCGCCCTGCTGCTACTGGGCTGAAGGAGGTAATGACAGGGGGCGGTGGTGGGGGCCCGTTGAGAGTGAAATTGGAGGACTGGTTGTTGACGCCACCCGCGCTGGTTTGTGTGTCGAAGGATGACTCGCCGGAGGACTGTGCAGTGATGAGAGTGCCGAAGGGGACGCCCGTGAAGCCTATTCGGGTAAAGACGATATTGGCAAATCCGGCGGAGGAAACTTGGCCGATCCTACTGTAGCGGATGCCTTCGTAGCGGGTGGTGTAGATGTCGATATCCGTGAAGCGTATATTTTCCACATCGGTATACCAGGTCTGGAGCTCAATGGCGCCGGTCTGTTCATTAAACACCGTGAGGTTGCCGGTCCGTTCTAGGGTGTTGTCATAAAACTGAATCAGCTGAGAGCCGAACGGGTAGCCCTCGAGTTGGTTGCCGAGATAGACGAAGACGGTGTTCAGTCGAAGGCCTGGACCGGCGACCTGGTCGCGGATGATGTTATGGTGGATTTTGTGGCCCTCCCCGCCGAAGATACCCACTCCACCCGCTCGGTAGGTGCACTCTACTGTATTGTAGCGAAACTGGATGTTCCGCGTGGTGGGTTTGTTGAGGGTGCGGCCAGCAGCATAGGTGGCGAGGGCGTCGTCGCCACAACCGCGGATATGGCAGTTTTCCACCACGGAGTTTCGGGTGCCGCTGGCGTAATTGACCCCGTCGGCAAAGGCGTTGCGAAGTCGACAGTTTCTCATCACGAGCTGGTCGGTATAGAGGTTGGGGTCATTGCTGTAGTCGGCGATCCAGGCCCCGGTTTCGAACTGGTCGGCCCAGACGTTTTCAATCAGCGACCCGGTTCCCCAGAAACCTTTGAAGGCGTGGTAACCCAGGCTCCGGGCATTTTGGGCGCTCTTCAGGTAGAGGTCGCGGACCTTGGTGTTAGATCCTGTGGCTTTGATGCCGCCGAGGGCTTGGCCCGCGTAGGCGATTGAGGCGGTGCGGGAAAAAATAAGCTCTGTTTTCCAGATGCCGGCACCCTGAAGGGTAAAGTTGGGTGGAAGGACGATTTCTCCTTCAAGGCGGTATGTTCCGGGAGGCAGATAGAGGTTCTTCTTCTGGGCCACGGCCGCGGCCACCGCGTTTTTAAGTGCCGTAGTATCGTCCTCGGTGCCGTTGCCGGTGGTTCCAAAATCCGTGGCCACCAAGAAGGAGGCGGTGTCGGGCAGGGGAACAAGCCCCGAGGTTTCGGCTTCGACGAGATCGATCCATGTCATGGCGTCTCCACTTTCTCGGGCCAGTTCGAGTATGTCCCCGCTCTGCAGGGGATGATTGGCAAGTGAGATCCGCGCCTCATTGAAGCGTTTGGCCGGCGTGCGCCCGGTACTGGGTGACTGTAGTTCATTTCCTTGGCTGTCGAAATAGACCCAGGCTTGGGAAGATGTGACGGGCACCTTCTGCGTGGTAACAAGCGAGCCACCGCGCCGGATGTTGAGGGTGATATTGCCAGAAGTGCCGTCCGTGACGCTGTAGCGCAGGGTTAGGGCATCGGCTGGATCGGACGCTGTCCAGCGGACGTGGGTTCCAAAATCATTCAGCAGAATGATTCCGCGTTTCTGGGCCTCAGCGGCCAAGGGGACAGGGCCAGCATCATAGGCGGAGCGGATGATTTCAGCGGGTGAGGTAAGGGAGGTTGTGTTGTCCTCGTCATAGACAGTCCAAGGGAAGGCTCCGCCCCGGGGTAGATTTGGCAGGATCCAGTCCTGAGTGCTGTTACTGGAAGAGTCCGGTTGCACAGTGGGGATGTTGCCGTCCGCACCCGCAGTGAGTGTGGCTTGAGTTCCGTCGATGCGGATGCGGGAAACGCCTCCCCCCGTGGTGATACGCCAGGTTTGGCGTGGATCATCTGGATTCCAAAGAGCGCTAGAGACTGGACCAGAGTCGGATGCCGCGCGGAGAGCTTCTCCAGTGACCCGGTTGAGGATCCAGACCAGATTGTTGTCCGTCCGGGTCATTAGGTACCAGTGACCGCGGAGGTTGGTTGAGGGCAGGGATGCGCGGGTGCGGAGACTGGAGTCTGGGTCGCTGAGAAGGGCCTGGCTGGTCGAGGGGTGCTCGAGCCGGATGTAAAGGATCCCGCGACTATCGATGGGGCGGGTGCCTTCCACAATTTCCATAGAGTTAAGAAAAGCCTGGCCACCAGCGCTTCCACGGATGCGAAGGTAAATCGCTCCGCCGCCGCTAGGGCGGATGTCACGGAGGATCGCGAGATTTCCTCGATTATGGTTTCCGAGGGCCGCCGGATCGCAAACGTCTAGGCTGGCGTTAGCGGAAAGGTACTCAAAGGCGGGATCGGAATACGCTTCGTATAGTGTAGTTGGATCCGCGCTGTATCTTCGGGATCCGAAAAAGCGTAAAGTGTACGTCAGATAGGGGTTCAGGCCTTGGATGGCGAATCGGGCATCGTTGACTGGGGAGGCCTGTCCCGCAGGCACGTTGGTGTGGGACACTGTGGCGATATAATCAAAGGCCGCATGAAGATTACCCAGAGTCCCGAGGGCCGTTGCATCAATATCCGTGTTTACGACCTTGGCAGGATCGAGAGCAAAAGGGGGAGTTCCGACCGAAGTGTCACCGGCTGGTCCGTCGAAGCTGTCCGTTCCGAATGGGGTGATAAAGCCGAGATCGATGGAGCTAATGCCGCCATCAGTGTCTTTTAATCCATTGAGCTGGGAAGAACCAGTAGATGGGTGGGGAACGGCGTTCCAATGATTTCCTTGGCCGTCGGGAGAGACCGGGTCTACGCCTCGATAACCCTTGGAGGAGTTAAAATCAATCAAGTAAGTGCGAGCCGATACTTCTGGGCTGATGCCAAAAAGAAAAAGAATTAGAAAGGTAGTATACACTCTATGCATCTGATTTAATATTAGTTGCATATTTCTAAAAATCAATGGGTAGTAAAAAAAAGAGCCCTACGAAAAGAGGGCCCTTTTTAACGATCAGTTTTGGAATCCGCTGTGTATCTTTTATGGGGCAGACACTATTAGCCGGATGAATTTTCGATTTGCATCCTTAGGAGTGCGAAACTCGCGTCGCTCTGTGCCAGGCAGAAGGTTGGATTGGTCAGCAGCCAAGACGCCATTGGGATTTGAGGTTAAGTCGACGAATCCTCCATTCGTTGAGGAAAGATCTGTCGAAGCTTGGCCCACAACAGTGATGCCGGATGTGCGGATCAGGGTGGTAAGGATCAGATCGTTGGAGTCGGTAAAAAGGGCCGGCTTGGTCACAGCCTCGGAAGGGCTACTTGCTCCCAGGGCGTAACGAAGAAGAGGGGAGAGGCCGTCAGAACTGGGGATGTTGGCATTTGCCGGGAGCACAACGTTCACCGTTCGGCTAGCTGTGCCGATATTCGCAGCCGCGTCGGTCGACGTGTAATTGACCGTATAAGAACCAAGGATAGCTGTGTTTACACCGCTGGAGCCCGTTACGACATTCACCGGAACGCCGGCATCTTCCGCCGTGGCGCCCGCATCGCTGTAGGCTGAACCCCAAACCACCGTTTCCGGGTTGTTCCCGATTATCGTGATAACCGGCGGGGTGGTATCGGCAGGTGCCGGTACGTCCAGCTCCTGAATCGACATGGCATTGAGAACGCCTTCACCGCCGTTCCCCCCCACAATATTGACATACAACGAACTGCTGGAGGGAGTGAGATTATCCAGGGTGAGTAGGGTGCCGGCGTTAAAAACCTCTCCTTGGCTGGTACTGCGGTTGGCCACCGTGTCCTCGGCCAATTTAACCGAAAGGTCAAACGTATTGGCGCTAAACACGGAAATCGTGGTGGTTTGATCTCCCTCCCACCGGCGGGAGCAATAGAAATTTAATCGATACTTTTTTCCCGAGGAAAAACCATTGAGGGCCAGCTGGATGTTGGTTCCCTTGACGAAATCAAAAGCTGCATCCTTGTTGCCCAGATCTCCCAGAGCGGCTTCATCAATCAACCAGAGAGTGTTGTTAGTATTATTATCTCCGGCGGGGCCATTGTACCAATCGAACACAGGATTGTTGGTGGCGATAAAACCGGCACCGAACGAGGTGGCCGTCCCAGCCTTGTCGACCATGCTTCCGGCGTATTTTCCAATATCCAAGGTGTTCCAGTGATTGCCGTTAGTATCCGGACTGACTGGAGTGGTGCCTCCATACCAACCCCCGTCCGCATCGCTCCGGCCAATGTCCAAAAGAACGGATTTTAATACAGCATATTTAACAATAACAGAGCGAGTTACTGGTGCAGCTGCATTGCCACTAGTATCTGTGGTCTGGTACGTGAGGATATAGGTCCCTGGCGTTGTGTTGTCTACGCTTCCTGTTCCAGAGATGCTTTTGTTTGCATCGAGGTTATCTGTCACTAATGCCCCTGGATCGTTTAAGGTCGATCCAACCATCAGGATGAGTGGATCTGATCCTTGAAGGGTAATGGTGGGTGGGGTTGTATCCAATTCCTGAATCGACAAGGCATTGAGAGCGCCTGCTCCGCCAGCACTTCCCACGATGTTGATGTAGAGGGAGGTTCCAGTAGGGGTCAGATTGTCGAGTGTGAGAAGAGTGTCGGCATTGTAAACCCAGCCTTGGCTGGCACTGCGGTTGTCCACGGTTTCTTCGCTGAGTTTTGTTCCTGAGTCGAAGGTGTTATCGCCATAGACCGAAATGGTCGTTGACGGATCGCCTTCCCAGCTACGGGAGGAGAAGAAGTTGAAACGGTATTGCTTACCCGCCACCAAGCCACCAATCGACATGCGGATATTGGTTCCATGGACATAATCAAAAGCTGCCTCCTTGACTCCCAGATCTCCAAGCGCCGCTGAATTGATGACGACATCGGCTAGTGTCTTGCCACCAACGGAAGTGGTGTCACCCGCAGGGCCATTATACGTGGTGAAGACTGGACTATTAATATTGATAAAACCCGCGCCGATCGATGTGGCGGTTCCAGTTTTATCAACCATGGATCCTGCGTACTTGCCAATATCCAGTGTGTTCCAGTAGTTCCCGTTAGCGTCAGGACTGGCGGGAGTCGCTCCTTCGTACCAACCCCCTTCCGCATCGCTCCGGCCAATGTCCAAAAGAACGGTTTTTACGACTAATTTGTTTTGGGCGATAGAAAAACTATGAGAGAGGAAAAAAGCAGTAAAGAAAGTGAATAGGATACGATTTGCGATGAAAGATTCTAGCATATGAACAATCTATACACTTATTTTCGCTTGTCAATAGTAAATAGCAATCATCCATTGGATGAGTTTATCTGGCTAATTTGTACTTTAAATTCCTAGTGTGTATAGGTTTAGGCCTACTCACACTTTGAATGATCCGTTTTTGTCCTTTCGATTTCAAGATTAATGATTCGGCAAGACATTGGCTTACTGCCGTACCGGCCTAATATTCGCGTTAGGTTTTAGGAAAGAGATTCAGGAAAAAAGTCTATAAGATGATCGGCCGTTGTTTCTTGGTAGCCGGGGAATAATCTGCAATTGAAAAAGGGAAGTCTACTGGAAGTCGTCCCCATTTTTAAGGAGGCTATTAATTTCCAATCCTTTTTGCTGATCGATCAGTTCGATTCGACCATCGATGAACAGGGCTAAAGCCTTATTGGTTCCCGATCCGTAGGCATATGCCATGTTGTACCAGTTGTCAGCCGTATCGTAGGGGTATCGAGATGATTCTGCGTAAGGTCCTGTTCCAATTTTAGGCAAGCCTTTGCTAGGAGCGCCGGCCATTACGTAGGGCTCTTTTTTCCCCATCCCAACAATCTGCGCCGCACGGCGGAGAGGACTTCCGTCCCAAGAGTTGAAATACGGGTTCATGGAGTAACTGCCGTGTCCTTCCACAAAATTAGTCGATCCGTATTTTGATGTCATGATTGGGCACCACATGACTTTCGTGTAGCTGCCGCCCTTAGCCTCTCCTTCACCAAATCTTGCGTCCCAAAAACTCGAAGAAGGATAAGATGCATTCCAGATGAGTCTCCTCCAATAAACCCCAATATTTTGATCAGACCATACCCCTGCGTTTTGTCCGGACCAGTATACAGGCTTGGGATAGATGCCGCCGCTTTCTCCGAGATACGTCTGCATGAGGACATGGATCTGATGAAGATTGCTTGTCGAAGCGGCTGTTCTCGCGCTGTTTTGGGCCTTGCTGATGGCCGGAATCGACAGCCCCCCCAAAAGGCCGATGATGGAAATAACGACAAGAAGCTCAACCAGGGTGAAAGCTTCAAAGAGAGATTTTTTCTTTGAGCGTAATCCAGTTTTCAAGAAGTTCATTCTCACAACCCCATCAATCTCTAAGGAGGGGAGTCAGGGGGTAGATTAAAAATATCTATTTACGTAAAGCAAGCGGAGTCGTGTGGACCGGTTGTTCGATGTCTGAATGGATGGTGCTCCATGAGTTCTTCGTGCTCTTCCTGCGCCTTTTCATTTTCTTCAGCATGGGTTTTCTTTAAATAAAGGATTTTATGAAACCCAAACAAGAGCCAGCCAGGAAAAGTTTTTGCGCCTTGTGGAACATGTCCTTCGGTTATCTAGGGATCCAGATGGGGTGGGGACTGCAGATGGGAAACATGTCCTCCATCTACGAGTATCTTGGAGCGCGCGAGCAGGATCTTCCGCTTCTTTGGTTGGCGGCACCACTCACAGGGCTGTTGGTGCAACCGATCATCGGTCATGCCAGTGATCGTACTTGGCACCCAATTTTTGGGCGGCGCCGGCCCTATTTTCTTGGGGGTGCGATTCTTTCGTCGCTGGCTCTTTTTTTGATGCCGAAATGTTCGGCTCTCTGGATGGCCGCAGGCCTCCTTTGGATTCTCGACGCTTCCGTGAACGTGAGTATGGAGCCATTTCGCGCGTTTGTGGCCGATCTTCTCCCCGAATCCCAACATACGGTGGGTTTTGCGATGCAGAGCGTTTTTATCGGATTGGGTTCAGTGATCGCGGCCAAACTTCCGGCTGTCCTGCACGACATGGGGATCAGTCGTAGCACTGGTCCCGGGCAGCCTATCCCTGAGACGGTTCACTGGGCTTTTAACGTCGGTGCTTCCGTTTTTATTCTCGGGGTGCTCTGGACGATCCTCACCACGAGAGAAGAGCCGCCCACGGAAGAACATCGCAAGGCCATTGCTGGAGGAGGAGGTGGGCTATCTGAAATTCTAAAGGCACTAAAAGAAATGCCACCAAGGATGCGTGAATTGGCGTCCGTTCAATTTTTCACCTGGATGGCTCTTTTTTGTATGTGGATCTATTTTCCCGTCGCAGTGGCATGGAACATCTTGGGGGCGACCAGCACCGATTCCGATCTCTACAAGCAGGGGATCCAACTCGCCAATGACTGTATGGCCCAGTCGAGTCTTGTTGCCTTGGTGGCTGGTTTGGTTTTTCTTTGGATTGGCCGGAGGGTGTCTTCGAGAACCATTCATGGCATCAGTCTGTTTCTTGGTAGTCTTACACTTCTATCCGTAGGCTTTGTTAAGAATCCCACAATTCTCGTGTTATCGTTTGCCGGAATTGGAATCGCATTTGCGAGCATTGTTTCCATGCCCTACGCCATGATTGCCGGAGCTCTGCCGTCGCATCGGGTGGGAGTCTATATGGGGATATTTAACTTCTTTATAGTGATCCCGCAAATTCTTATCGCCCTGGTGCTAAGTCGGGTAATGGAGAATTTCCATGGCTTCAATCGGATGACCGCAGTTCTGTTTGGTGGTGTTTGTATGATGATTGCCTCGCTTCTTACCTTTCGGGTTCGGCGAAATCACTGATTCATCTGCTTTTTGCCATCGTCAATACGCGTTCAACACCGCGTTCAATACCACAAACAATCCATAAACTTTAAAAACCTACCGGCGGAGGGGGTCGAACCCACACGCCCTTGCGGGCAACGGATTTTGAGTCCGTCGCGTCTGCCAGTTCCGCCACGCCGGCTAAGGTAAGATTCATAATCCTCCATGGGATGGGGTTGTGACAAGGGGTTTTCCTATTGGGGAAGTGGGCTAGGGTGGTGAGATGACTTATCTTCGTTACGGTTTGTGGGGTTTGGCACTTCTTTTAGGGCTGTGGTGGGCGATGGATCGAGGTGAAGTGGACGCAAATAGGATGAAACAGAAGGAGCCTGAAGTGCGCCCGATTTCCAAATCGAAGCTGGACGGTGCGATGGGACTGGAGGCAGGGAGGGATTCACGAAAGGGTGGTTCAGGAAAAGCAAAAGAGAGTTTCGATGGGTCGATGGAAACGGGATCGGGTGATGAGATTCCGGGGCAGAAGATTCTTCGCTTCAAAAATCGGGCGGCCTATGAAAGGTTTTTGAAAGGTGCGCCGGCGGGGTTGGTATTGGGCCGGATTGACGGTTTGCAGGCGGTGAAGGTGAAAGATGGAGAGTGGTTTCAATCCCTGCCGAAGACGGACGAGATGGAGGTGAGCAAGAACTACTATGTGGCGGTTCCGGAAGTTCCAGCGGAGGTGAAGACGATGGGGGACGACTATTACCGATTGGTGGGGAAAGATGCGGTGAAGTTAATCGGTGGAGAGGGGGTGACATCGGATTGGGGAAAGGGGGTAACCGTAGCTCTGCTGGATACGACTTTGAACCCGACCAGCAGTGATTTGGGGAGTGAGGAGGGACATGGAACGGCGATGGCTTCTTTGATTACGGGCATGGGGGCAGCGCGCGGGGCGGCCCCTGGGGCCACGTTGCAGGAGTACGCCGTGCTGGATGGGACGGGTAGGGGGGATAGTTTTTCGCTGGCGAAAGCCATTTATGCGGCGGTGGATCAGGGGGTGAAGATAATCAATATGAGTTTGGGGTCGACGGGGGATAGTTCGGTGGTGCGGGATGCGGTGGCGTATGCTTTAGCGAAAAATGTGGCGCTGGTGGCCGCGGCCGGGAATGAAGCGGTCAATCGGGTAGCCTATCCCGCCGCCTATGATGGGGTGGTGGCGGTGGGGTCGGTCGATGGGGATCGGGTGAACGCGCAACACCTTTACTTTTCGAATCGAGGGGCGGCGGTGGATGTGGTGGCACCTGGTTTTGCGGTGGTGGCAAATTGGCCGGGAGGTAAGATGGTCGAGGTGAGTGGGACATCGGCTTCCACGGCGCTGGTCAGTGGGGCGATCGCGGCGATTTTATCGAAGGAGAGAAACTTGACCGGGAAGCAGGCGGCCGAGTTGCTGATTCGGTATGCGAATGATGCGGGAGTGGCGGGGGTGGATGATGAGACGGGAAGAGGGGTGATTAATTTGCAAAGGGTTTTCGAAAGAAATCAAAGAGGGATTACAGATTTAGCCATTGCGGGGGTGAAGCTAGACCCGGCGGGCAGGGTGACGGTGGCGGTGCAGAATCGGGGGACGGAGACGGTGAACTCCCCCACGATTGAGATTACAGTGAATGGAGCGACGCGGAAATTTTATCCCGGGTCATTGGCCCCGAACCAATCGATGGCGGAGTCGGTCCAGTTCGATGCGACGCGGGCCAGACAGGAGGGGAGTGTATACGTGGGGGCAAACGTGGAGGTGCCGAGAGGGAGCGATACGCGAAACGCGAACGACATGTGGACTGGTGGGTTTACGATCTCAAAGTAAGGGGGGGGAGATTAGGGATTAAGGGGTTAACCCTACTTCGCTCAGTCTCGGTAAACCTCGCTGAGCTTCGGAGGGCGCCCGGGGCGGGCGGGGGGGAGGGGATTTTTAATTTTGGATTTTGAATGTTTTCCCGCGGTTGCGGGATCCCGCAGGCGCGGGAGATTTTGGATTGGCGGAGGGCGCCCGCACGGGGCGGGGAATAAAAGCTTTTCAATTCTAACATATGCTTGCATAAAACAGCTAGATGTTTAAGCTAGGTGTATGAAGGTGAGTTTGTCGATGGGGGCGTTTGAGGCGAAGAACAGGCTATCGGAGTTATTGAATCTGGTGGCGGGGGGGCAGGAGGTGGTGATTACGCGCAGGGGGAAAGTGGCGGCGCGCTTAGTAGGGCCGGAAAACGGGGATGAAAAAGCGGGTGAAAACTGGGTGGAGCTGGCGCGAGGGGTTCGTGCGAAGACGAAGCCGGGACGAAAGGGGATTCGAGAGCTGATCGAACTAGGTCGAAGGTTTTGAAATCTGCGGTTCTCGATGCGTCGGTCACGGCCTGCTGGGTTTTGACGGATGAGAGTGAGTCCAAGGCAGATGATATTTTAGATAAAGTGGGCGAGGGAAAGCTCGAGGTAAGAGTTCCCGAATTATGGGTGCATGAGATGTTGAATGTGCTTCTGAATGGATGTCGGAGGGGTCGGATGAGCCAGGAGGTAATGAACGAGTCGTGGGCGTTGGTGCAGAGTTGGCCCGTGGTTCGTTTGACGATGCCGCTCGAGAGAATGGGTCGGTGGCGGGAGTTAGCGGTTCGCTTTGGGGTGTCTTCTTATGATGCGGCTTATTTGGAGTTGGCGGAGAGATTGCGCTCTCCACTTTATACTTTTGACCAGAAACTGGGGCGAGCGGCGAAGGTCCTGGGACTGTCGCCTGATTAGGAGGTTGGGCTGCTTGGAGTTGGTTCGACGTCGGAAATAGGCTGAAGGGATTTAGGGATTTAGGGGTTAAGACCCGACGCGGGTCGGGGCAGATCTGGGTAGAGACGCGCTCACGCGCGCTTTCGCGCGAAGGTGGAATTTATTTCATGAAAAGTGGAATTGATCGTCATGAAGTTCGATCAGAGAGTGGGTCTGTAGTTTCTCTAGAATTTGGGGAAAGTAGTGAGTGAAAAGGTTGATCAGTTTTCGGAGGCGAAGGTTTCCTGTTCGGATGATTAGAAGTTTGGCTGGAGAATGATAAAGAATGTGGGAGAAAAAGAAGTCGGTGTCCTTGGTGATAAGAACCCAGTCCCCTTGGTTGCAAAATTCTAAGATTTGTGAATCTGTCGTAAGGTTTCCCCTGGGAAGTTTTTGGGTGTGAAGTGACTGGTGTCCGGACGACTCAATAATCCCGCAGAGGGAGGAGGAAAGCTGGGCGTCGACTAGGAATCTCACACCAAGGCGAGGTGGGTGCCTCGGCTATGAAGTGATTTGGCAGCGAATTCAAGGCAAGCGAGAATATCTTCTCGTTGAAGATCAGGGAATTCTTTGAGGAGATCTTCGAAGGAATCGCCTGCTGAGAGGTGTTCGAGGAGGGACTCTACTGTATAGCGTAGTCCACGAACGACAGGTTTACCGTGGCAGATGTTGGCCTCGATAGTAATGCGATCGAGAAGGCTCATAGCAGAATTTAAAATCATGGATGTGGGGTGTCAAGAAAGGGGAGTGAACCCGTGTAAAGGTGGTTTTGAATTAGGAATCTTAGGTAGGGGCGGCATTTTTAATAGATTGGATACCTTTATCTTTCTCGGTGAAAGTGGATGACGTAGTAGACACAATCCGACGCGGCATTCGCTGTCCAATTGGCTTAGAAGCGGTTTGGGGTATGGATAGGTTGACAGGTAAGGGTGCTGAGCGAAAAGGAACTGCTGTGAGTGTCATGGAGATAAAAGAGGCGTTAGGTAAATTGAGTCCGGCAGAGTTGGCCGAG
>CAMCFB010000030.1 GCA_945874125.1 Verrucomicrobia subdivision 6 bacterium
TCCATCGGTTGGCGGGGTGTTGGCGGGTTAGCCAGATGGAGCGGTGACGGCGGACGATGAGGATATTTTCGCGGAGAGAGGTGGGAGTGGGTCGAGTTTTTGGAGTTTGGGGGAGGTGGTGGCGAGAGGGGCAGATTTTGTTGAGAGGGCAGGATGGGCAGAGGGGATTTTTGGGCAGGCAGATGAGGGCGCCTAACTCCATCAAGGCTTGGTTATGGGTGCCGGGACCCTTTTGGGGGACAAGGGTAGCGGCGGCGCCACGGAGTTGAGAAAGGGAGGGGGATTGGCGCCGGCGGGCGAGGAGTCGGCCCAGGACGCGGGCGACGTTTCCGTCGAAGGCGGGTGCGGGGACATGGAAAGCGATACTGGCGATGGCGCCGGCGGTGTAGGGACCGATGCCGGGGAGTTGTTGGAGTTTTTGGGGGTCGGAAGGGAGTTGGCCAGTGGGGAGGCGGAGGACGGCTTTGGCGAGAGAATGAAGATAACGAGCCCGACGGTAGTAGCCGAGCCCCTCCCAGTGGCGGAGAACGAGGGATTGGGGGGCGCGAGCGAGGGCGGACCAGGTGGGGAAGCGACGAAGCCAGCGGTGGTAGTAGGGAAGAACGGTGGCGATGCGGGTTTGTTGGCACATGAATTCGGAGACGGCGATATGGTAGGGGGTGGGCGAGGCGCGCCAGGGAAGAGGTCGTTGATGGTGGCGGAACCAGCGGTGGAGGATGGGAAGAGCGCGTTGGATTTTAGAATCGATGAGTGAGCGGGAGGACCTAGGGTGCAAGGACATGGCGGACACGATGTTTACCCATAAGTTGACCGAGGCCCAAGTCTTGCGCTTGCGGGCGATGGTGACGGAGAAGGGATTTAAATTGGGGCCGCTGGAGTACGGGCACTTTTCGGCACGGAAAGGAAAGTGTGTCTTGCAGATGTATCTGAGTGGGAAGTTGGTCGTGGCGGGGAAGGAGGCGCGGGAGTTTGTCGAGTTTGTCTTGGAGCCGGAGATATTGGGGGAGGCACGGTTGGGGTATGAAAAGGTGCGGAATCCAGAGATGTATCAACCCCACTTTGGCATCGATGAAAGTGGAAAAGGGGATTTGTTTGGGCCGTTGGTGGTGGCGGGAGTGTATGTGGATGAGGACACGGCGGATCGTTTGGTGGAGATCGGCGTGCGGGACAGTAAAACGATTACGACCGACAAGAAAATCGGCGAGCTCGCGGAGGAGATTCGCAAAACGGTGCGGGGTGGGATGGAGGTGGTGGCGATCGGGCCGGCGCGTTACAGCGAGCTTTACCAAAAGTTTGGGAATCTGAACCGGATGTTGGCCTGGGCGCACGGCAAGGTGATTGCGAATTTGCACGCGAAGGTGCCGAGCTGTCCGCGGGCGTTATCGGATCAGTTTGCTAATCCCCGCTTGATTGAAGGGGAGCTACGAAAGCAGGAGGTGGAAATTCAATTGGAGCAGAGGACCAAGGCGGAGAGTGATATTGCGGTGGCGGCGGCCAGTATTTTGGCCCGAGCGGAGTTTGTGCAGGCGTTAGGCAGGCTTTCGATGGAGGCGGGAGTGGAGTTATCGAAAGGAGCGGGTGCGGGGGTGAAGAAGCAAGCGACGGAAATTTTTGCCAAGCAGGGGAGAAATGGATTGGCTAAGCTGTGCAAAACACACTTTCGAACTTTTGCGGAGGCGGTGGGAGATCCGGTGGCGCCAAAGGTAGAGTGGAAAAGAGGTAGGGGGACGGGCGAGTGACTTCAGAGGGGAAAATACCTAAATAATTGACCTGTAAAATTTTACTTGGACGCCTTACGGAAAGTGCCTACATATAGCGAGATATGGAAAACCTGACCAAAAGAGACCTAGTGGTACGGATCAGCAATGAGACCAATCTCGTCCAACAAGACGTGTTGAAGGTCATCCAGTTTACGCTGGATCACATCAAGGAGTCCCTGTTGAAAGGGGATGCAGTGCAGCTGCGAAACTTCGGGGTGTTTGAAATTAAGATCCGTAAAGCACGAGTCGGTCGGAATCCGAACAAACCGGAAACGGACGTACCGATTCCGGCCCGAGCGGTGGTGAAGTTCAAGGCGGGCAAGGAGATGAAGGCGGAATTGATTCGCAATTCCACCAAGTTGGCAGCGATTGTCTCCGCCGCAGGGAACAGTTCATCCTCGGCGGAGTCTTGACCGAGCGCTCCGGGGGCGGAGCGACAGAATGACGGGTCAACCCCTCCCGGGGTTTAGGGACTTTTTTCCTCCAGAGCATGCGGCTTTGCGAGTCATCTTTCAGGCGTGGCGTGAGGCATCGCGATGTAGCGGATTTACGGAGTATGAGGGGCCTGAGTTAGAGTCCTTGGAGTTGTATACGGAGAAGTCGGGCGAGGAGATCGTGGGGCAGTTGTACCATTTTCAAGACAAGGGAGAGCGGGAGGTGGCTTTGCGTCCGGAGATGACCCCGACTTTGGCGCGGATGGTGGCGAGTCAGCACCGGAATTATCGCAAACCGATCAAGTGGTTTAGCATTCCGAGGCTGTTTCGTTATGAGCGACCGCAGAAGGGGCGGCATCGGGAGCACTACCAGTGGAATTGCGACATCGTGGGGGAGAAAAGCGTGATGGCGGAGGCGGAGTTGATTGGGACACTGTGCTTGGGTTTATCGCTGCTGGGTTTGAGTGCAAAAGATGTGGTGGTAAAGGTGAGTGATCGGAGTTGGTGGGATTCATTTTTAGAAAAGGAGGGAGTGGGGGAGGCGGAGAGGTCGGGCGTTTTACGGCAATTGGACCGGTTGGAGGGAGCGACGGCGGAGCAGAGGCGGGAGAAGTTGGGGGGGCTAGCGGCGGCGGTGGAGGCGGTGTGGCAGGGCAAGAGTGAGGATTCGGCGGCTTTGCAAGAGGTGCACCGTGGGGTGAGGGGATTGGGGTATGGGGATTGGTGCGAGACCGATTATCGGGTGGTGCGCGGGCTGGCTTACTACACGGGGGTGGTTTTCGAAGTGCACGATCGGGCGGGGAAGTTGAGGGCGGTGGCGGGGGGAGGGCGGTATGATGGTTTGTTGAAGCGTCTGGGCGGGGAGGATTTGCCGGCGGTGGGATTCGGCATGGGAGACGCCGTCCTGGCGGAGCTTTTACGCGAGAAGGGCATGGCTACGCCGAAAGTGGGCGGGGCGGAGATCTTTGTCGTGGCGGAAAAGGCGGAGCAGGAAATGGCTTGGGACGTGGTGGGGCAGTTGCGGCGGGGTGGATTTTCGACCGACTACGATCCTGGCGCAGGGAAGTGGGGCAAACAGTTGGAGATGGCGGAGGCCAAAGGGGCGCGCTGGGCTTTATTGGTCGGGCGGGAAGTGGGGGAGGGAAAGTTGGGTGTGAAGGAGTTGGCGACGCGAAAGCAGACGGAGATACGTTGGCGCAAGGATGCGGCGGGAAAGATTTGCCTTGAGCCGACCCCGGGGGAGTGGGCGAAGGTGTTGGGATCATGAAACGCACGCACACTTGCGGGGGACTACGAGCCAAGGATGCTGGGCAAAAGGTAAGTCTGGCCGGTTGGGTATCGGGCCGGCGGGATCATGGGGGAGTTATTTTTATCGATTTACGGGATCGGGAGGGGCTGACGCAGGTGGTGTTCAATCCTTCGCTGGCGGCAGAGGTCTCGGCGAGGGCGCATACCTTGCGGGCAGAGTTTGTCGTGCACGTGGAGGGCCAAGTTTCCCCCCGACCAGAGGGAACGAAAAACTCGGCTCTGGCCACGGGGGAGGTGGAGCTTTTGGCGGAAAAGCTGGAGATTTTGAATGGGAGCGAGACCCCTCCTTTCCCTTTGGATGAGGCCGGGGTGAATGAGGACTTGCGATTACGATATCGGTATCTGGATTTGCGCCGACCCGCGATGGCCCAGGCTTTGCAAGCGAGACACCGAGCCGCTCTGGCCATCCGGCACTATTTGAGCGAGCAAGGATTTTGGGAGATTGAGACGCCGATTCTTTTTAAGAGCACCCCCGAGGGAGCGCGGGAGTATTTGGTGCCTTCACGGCTGAATCCAGGGAAGTTTTATGCGCTGCCGCAATCGCCACAGCAGTTTAAGCAGCTGCTGATGGTGGGTGGAGCCGAGAAATATTTTCAGATTGCCCGCTGTTTTCGGGATGAGGATTTGCGGGCAGATCGGCAGCCAGAATTCACCCAGATCGACATCGAGATGTCGTTTATCGGTCGGGAGGATATTTACCGACTGATTGAGGGGTTGATTCAGCGCGTCTGGAAAGAGGTGAGTGGGGTCGAGATTCCAACGCCCTTTCCTCGGGTGCCGTTTCGGGAAGCGATGGAGACGTATGGGGTGGACAAGCCGGATCGACGTTATGGGATGAAGTTGACTGATTTCACCGAGGTGTTCCGCGGATCGACCTTTAAGGTCTTTCAATCGGCGGTGACGGCGGGTGGGGTGGTGAAAGCTTTCAATGCCAAAGGATTGGCGTGTATTACCGCGGGTCAGATTGAGGATTTGACCAATCTGGCGAAAGCGCATGGGGCGAAGGGTTTGGCTTGGATCAAAGTGGAGCAAGGGGAGTGGAAATCACCGATCGTGAAATTTTTCAATGAGGGGGAGAAGAAAACTTTGACGGAGAAGTTGGCGGTAGAGGAAGGGGATCTTTTGCTCTTTGGAGCGGACCAGTGGTTGGCGGCCTGTGAGGTGCTGGGTTTCGTCCGAATTCGCTGCGCCGAATACCTTGAAAAACTGGGTAAGTTAACACTGGACGCAAAGAAGTTGGATTTTCACTGGGTGGTGGATTTTCCCCTCCTGCGGAAAGATCCCGAGCATCCAGCTTTGGTCGCGAGTCACCATCCTTTCACCGCCCCAGTGGAGGAAGATCTCCCTTTGTTGCAGAGCCATCCGGAAAAGGTGAGGGGTCAACATTACGACCTTGTCTTAAACGGGGTGGAGTTGGGAGGTGGTAGTATTCGGATTCATCAGGGCAAAGTGCAGGATCAGATGTTTCGGGAGATTCTCAAAATCCCACCGGAGATCGTGACGAGTCGGTTTGGGTATATGATCGAAGCGCTGCAATTTGGGGCGCCCCCGCATGGCGGAATTGCGTTGGGGTTTGATCGTTTGATGGCACTTCTTTTGGGACAGGCGAGCATTCGGGATGTCATTGCCTTTCCGAAGAATGCCCGCGGTCAGGATGTGATGAGTGGAGCGCCGGCGGAGGCGACGGCGAGGCAGTTGAAGGAGATTCACATCAAGAGCGAGGGACCTGCCCAAGGGTAATTCGGTCGCTTGCGAAAGCGGGGAAGTCCGCTACGGTAAGGTGATGTCAAACACGGCCAAACCTAAAATTATTGCGTATCTGAAACCTCACTGTGGATGGAGTCGTGGGGTTCGGGCGGTGATGGAGAAGTACAACCTTCCTTTTGAAGATCGGGATATCTGGAACGATATCCACCAACGGGTGGAGATGATTCAGAAGAGTGGACAAGAGCTTTCTCCCTGTGTGGAGATTAACGGAAAGATGTTGGCCGATGTGAGTGGGGACGAGGTGGAGGCGTGGATGTTGGAGCAAAAACTAGTTCAGCCGAGCGGAGGGCAGGTGGCGGTGCCCACCGATCGGGGTTGCTCCGATGAGGAGCACGCGGCGCAGAGGGGCGAGATTCCGGTTCATTTCAAAGGGTAGAATGTTTCGACTCCTCCTCGTTTGTCTGGCAGTTGGATCGGCGGGGCTGGTGGCGGAGGAGGGAAAGCCCGCCACGGTGATTTCGGTGGCGGAGGCGGCCCAGCAAGTCGGGCAAGAGGTTACGGTTAAAGGCAGGGTCGAAGGGCAGAGGACAAGTAAGTCGGGGCACACTTACATCAACTTCGGGGGCAAGTACCCGAACCATGTCTTTAGCTGCTTTTTGAGTGCGAAAAACTTTACCGAGCCTGTTCCGTCCTTTGCAGGCAAAGAGGTTGAGGTGACGGGAGTGATCACGATGTACGAGTCGAAACCTCAGATGGAGGTGACATCCTTGAGCCAGATTCGGGTTTTAGAGGAGTCTCCAGCGGAAACTCCAGCACCTAAGCCAAGCGAGCCAGCATCTTGAGGTTCCTGGTGAACCTTTGGGCGATTCCGATTGCCCTCGGATGGCAAACTCGCGTATGTTCAAGGTGATGCCGACAGAGATTGAAAGTGAAAAAGTAGACAAAATGGACGATGTCTCTGCTCTGGACCCCAAGGCACAGGAAAAAATCAAACCTCTCGTTCCCAAGGCCTATTGCCGTCACCGGAGTTGGGGTGTGGGTCAGATTGTAGAAAAAGATGATGCGCTGGGCTCGTTCTTGATCGATTTTCGCAGCAAAAAAGGGCACTCGATGGAGTTTGGCTATGCCGCGGAGACACTGAAGCACTTACCCGACGAGCATTTTGAAGCGCGGATTTTGCGTGAACCTGAGACAATCCGGACCATGGTTCGGGATCAAGTAGCGGATCTTCTTAAATTGGTGGTGGAAAGTTTGGGCAAAGAGGCGACGGTGGCTCGCTTGGAGGAGTCGATGGTACCGCATCTTTTCGCGGCGGATGGTTGGAAAAAATTCTGGGAAGCGGCTAAGCGGGCGATGAAAAAAGATCCCCGCTTTGTCATTCCGGGGAAGCGCCATGAGCCGATTCAGTACATGGAATCGGCCCCCGAATCCAAAGGGGGTGGGGTCGAGGAGTTGCGGGAGGCGGTCGGCGCGAAGCGGGTCATTGAGGTTTTGGAAAAGCTGCAAAAGAACAAAAGCAGTGGGGATTGCAAGGCGATGGCGGAGGAGGCATTTCGACTGGTGGATGCGGCCGCGCAAAAAATTCCCAAAAGTCAAATTAGCCAGGTAGCGGAGTTGGCTTTGGCACGCTCGGAATTCGCCGAATCGGCCGGGCTTCCGACGGAGATCGGTCCGGTCCTGAAAGGGATTCTTCCGCTTGAACCGCAGCGGATGGCGATCGTCATTGAGGCGCTACCCGCGGGCAAAATGCCACGGTTCGCCGAGTTAGCTTGTTTGCAGTTAGGGGAAAGGTGGACTGAGCTTTTCTTTGCTCTTTTGCCTAGGGCATCGGGTCGATTAATGGATGCGATTACCGCGCGATTTAAAAAAGCCAATCGCCTAGCCGAATTGGAAGGAGCTTTGGATCGTCTTTTGCGGGAACGCCTAACTCACCCCGATCTCATTGTCTGGCTCTGCCGGAATCGTACGGGTGAGCTGGCTAAATTGGCCAATCCATCCCTCTTTCTAACCGCACTGAACGTTTTAGAGAAAGAGCAGCTCTCGGAGTCCAGTCGAGGCTCTCGTCTCCGGGATCTTCTCTTAGAGGACAAAGAGCTCATTCGGGATTTACTGGCCCCGTCCTCGCCGGAGGAGGTTCGGGATGTGACGCGCTCGGCCTTGGCCTCGACCGCGTTTGAGGAGTTAGACAAGCGCTCGCTGATTGGGGCGCTGGTGAAACTTTATCCGCAGGTGGGTTCGATGGTGGCGGGGGAAAATCGCACCACCATGGTGGAAGCCCCCATCGTGAGCTGGGAGAGCTTAGAAAAGAGAAAGTCGGAGTTAGAGGAGATCACCACGAAAAAGATTCCGGCGAACAGCAAGGAGATCGGGGTGGCGCGTTCCTACGGGGATTTGAAAGAGAATCATGAATTTAAAGCGGCCAAGGAGATGCAAGCGGTGCTCATGAGACGAAAGGCGGAGTTGGAATCGATGATTGTCTCTGCCCAGGGGACAGACTTTAGCGGGGTGAAGGGAGATGAGGTCGCGATTGGTACGGTGGTGGAGTATGAGAGTGCAGAGGGTGGTGAGAAAAAGACGGTTACGATTTTAGGGGCTTGGGATAGCGATCCTGAGAGAGGCATTCTTTCCTACCAAACGGCGGTGGCGCAGGCTTTGGTTCGGCGCAAGGTGGGTGACACGGCCGAGTTGCCGAGCGAAAGGGGTCCGAAAATGGCGGTGACCATCCGCTCCATTCGGCCCTTTAAAAGCTAACCCCTCGAGGCCCCACCAGCACGTATGAAAACGAAAATTCGTAGTGTGACGGCACGGGAGGTGATCGATTCCAGAGGCAACCCGACGCTCGAGGCGGATGTTATTTTGGAAGGTGGGGCGATGGGGTCTGCCATGGTGCCTAGTGGAGCCAGCACGGGGATTCATGAAGCGTTGGAGTTAAGGGATGGGGATGCGAAACGGTATGGCGGTAAAGGGGTGCTGCAGGCGGTTGCCAATGTGAAAACGAAGATTGCTCCTGCGCTGGTGGGTCAAGATGCGGCGGACACGCGTGGGGTGGATCGGATCATGATCGATTTGGACGGAACAAAAAATAAAAAATCGCTGGGGGCCAATGCGATCCTGGGAGTTTCTTTGGCGGCCGCGCGGGCGGCGGCTTCGGCCCATGGTCAACCGTTGTACCGCTGGTTGGGGGGAGAAAATGCCACCGTGCTGCCTGTGCCGATGGCCAATATTATCAACGGGGGCGCGCACTCGGATGCGCCAATTGATTTTCAGGAGTTCATGATTGTCCCGAAGGGTCTGCCCTCTTTTCGGGAGGCGTTGCGTTGTGGGGCGGAGATTTTTGCGACCTTGAAGAAAATTCTGCACGATCGAAAGCTAGGGACAGCGGTCGGGGATGAGGGTGGTTTTGCGCCGAGGTTGGAGTCGACCGAGGCGGCACTTGGGGTGATCGCGGAGGCGGTGGAGAAAGCGGGCTACCGGTTGGGGGAGCAGGTCTTTTTTGCCCTGGATGTGGCCAGCAGCGAATTCTTCGACAGCAAAACGAAAGAGTATGTTTTTAAGAAATCGGATCAGCGGCGCCTGAAGGCGAGTGAGTTGGTCGACTTTTATGTGGGTCTCCAGAAGAAGTATCCGATTCTTTCGATTGAGGATGGAACGGCGGAGGAGGATTGGGACGGATGGAAAATTCTGACAGAGAAGATGGGGGCTAACACGCAACTGGTGGGGGATGATCTCTTTGTCACGAATGTGGAGTTTTTAAAGCGCGGGATTCGGGAGAAGATTGCCAACTCGATTTTGGTGAAAGTGAATCAGATTGGCAGCTTGAGCGAGACTTTGGAGGCGATTGAGTTGGCGCGCTCGGCCCGTTATTCGGCCGTGATCAGCCATCGGAGCGGGGAGACGGAGGATTCGACGATCGCGGATCTGGCGGTAGCCACGAACGCGGGTCAGATCAAAACGGGTTCCTTTTCGCGGTCCGATCGACTGGCAAAATATAATCGCCTTTTGAGAATCGAGGAGGAACTTGGGGAGAAGGCGATTTATGGCGGGCAACTCAAGACTGTTTGATCCTCGTGGGGTTGGGCAAGCACCTGCCCAAGGACACTATTGGCGCGTTCTTCAGCCCTGGGCTTACGCGATGGTGGGATTGCTTTTTGTGGCGATTGTTCTGGCGCTTTTCTATCCGGCTTGGAAAAAAGGGGAAACGATCAAACTGACGGCGGAACGAATGCAACGCGAACTTGAGGAAAAAAAGCAGGAGCTGGCAGATCTGCAGGATGAGTCGACCCGTCTGAAAGATGATCCCTATACCGTGGAGAGAATCTCCCGCGATACTTTGGGGGTTGCCAAACCGGGCGAGGTAATTTTCAAGTTTCAACCGTATCCAACAAATTCGCTCGGGCCGGGGGAGGGCAAAAGGCAAGGGCGTAGTTCTGAGGCGATGAGAAAACCGTGAGTGAGGCGATTCGGGTGGCGGTCACTGGGGCGGCGGGCCAGATCGGTTACGGGCTGGTCTTTCGCATCGCTTCGGGTGGCCTTTTCGGACCGGAGCAGAGAGTTCGGCTGCAGCTGTTGGAGGTTCCTCCGGCCGAGAATGCTTTGCGTGGCGTGGTGATGGAGTTGCGGGATGGGGCCTGTCCTTTAGTGGAGGAGATTGTAGCCACGACCGATTCAAAACGTGCTTTTGAAGGGGCGAACTGGACCCTCTGTGTGGGGAGCATTCCGCGCAAGCCAGGGATGGAGAGGGCAGAGCTGTTGGGGCTGAATGGAAAGATCTTTGTCCAGCAGGGGAGAGATTTGGCCGAAGTGGCGGCCTCCGATGCGAGGGTTTTAGTGGTGGGTAATCCCTGTAATACAAATGCATGGATTGCGCAACAATCGGGCAAGGGGCTACCGGCGGATCGCTGGTTTGCCATGACACGGTTGGATGAGAATCGGGCCAAGGCGAGATTGGCGGAGAAAGCGGGTGTTTCTGTGCGGGAGGTGGATCGTTTGGCGATCTGGGGAAATCACTCCACCACGATGTATCCTGATTTTACCAATGCGCGGATTGGAGGAAAGGTGGCCACCCAGGTGATAACGGATCGGAGTTGGTTGGAGGGTGATTTTCTGACCTCTGTTCAGCAAAGAGGGGCGGAGGTGTTAAAGGCGCGGGGGTTGTCGAGCGCCGCGAGTGCGGCGCATGCGGCGGTGGATACGGTGCGAACTCTGCATATGGGAACTCAGCCGGGCGACTGGACCAGCGTGGCCGTTTCTTCCGATGGAAGTTATGGGGTGCCGAAGGGTTTGCTGTGCTCTTTTCCGATTGAGGCCTTGGGGAAAGGGAAGTGGAAGATTGTCCAAGGAGTGAATCTGGACGAGTTTGGGAAAAAGAAGGTTGCGGCGACGGTGGCGGAGTTGGAGGAGGAGAGAGCGGCGGCCTCGGCGGCGTTGGGTTGGTAAGAAAATCCTAGGGGTAGTTTCGGTGGGGCGGGCACCTTTTCCGTGCTAAGTTCACACTCGAATTTTGCAGACATCCGGGCAAGAGAAGGAGCTTCAGGCACTGCGGGGGACGCTAGCTTTCGAGCGGCTGGTTTCCCAAAGTGTGGCGGGAGGGGTGTATTCATGTGGGGAGTGGCCCGAATCGGCCCAAGTTTTGTTGGCAGTGGCGTTGAGTCAGTATCGAAGGGGAAAAGGGTGGTTGGTGGTGGTGGAGAGTGTGCGAGAGCAGGAGGAGATGGCGGCGGAATTAGAGGCTTGGGGAGAAAAACCCCTGTTGATCCCGGAAAGGCATGGAGGTGGGGAGGGGGTTCGGCCGGATCCTGATCTGGAGGCAGAGTGGTTAGGGGCATTGGGAAAGTTGGTCGGGAAAGAGAGGCCGGCACTCCTGATCGTGACGCAGGGTGTCTTGCGGGCCAAGCAGCCCGACCCTGAGGCGGTGCGAAAAGGTCTGAAAGTAATTCGGGTTGGGGCGGAGATGGATCCGCTTCAGTTGGTGGAGGATTTAGTGCGATCGGGGTATCGGAGTGTGGGCACGGTGACGGAGCGGGGGGAGGTGGCGCGCCGGGGCGGAATTGTCGATCTGTTTCCCACCCAATCGGATGTGCCGGTACGGATGGAGTGGGGGGGAGATCGGGTGGAATCGATTCGGCAAATCGATCTGCACGAGCAGGTGGGAGTGGGAGAGGTGGGAGAGGTGACGATATTTCATGGTCAGGCAGGAGAAATGATCTGTCGGAGCGACTTTCGGGATTATGTAGGGGAAAGCTGGGGGACATTGACCTGCACGGCGGAGGGCGAGGGGCAAAGATTGGAAAATCCTTTCACGCGGCATGGATTGACCAGCGAGCCGATGCGCGATGTGGGGTTGGCTGAGGCGAGGAGGCGTCGGGTGGGGGCAGAGGTGAAGGCATGGTTGGCGCGGGGCTGGAGAGTGGTGCTGTCCGGAATCAATGGGGGTGAGTCGGACAGGTTAAAAAGTTGGTTGGAGGAGTGCGGATTATCCAAGGGGGAGGTGGGTCGATTGGAGTTTGTTATCTCCGGTTTGGGCAAGGGGATCGCTTGGCCTGAGGAGAAGTGGGTGATTTTAAGTGGGGCCGAGATTTTGGGGCGGACGGAAACTGGGCGGGGATATCGGAGAGGAAAAAACCTAGCGGGGGAGAAGTGGAAGCGCCCCGTGTTCGACTCGGGGGAGCTAAAGCTCGGGGATTATGCGGTGCATTTGCAACATGGGGTGGCGATCTATGAGGGGTTAGGGGATAAACCGGGAGGATTGGGGCAGTGTCTGATGCTGCAGTACGCCAATGGTGGCCGACTTTATGTGCCGGTGGAGGAGTCGTACTTGGTCTCGCGGTATGTGGGAGTGGGAAAGAAGCGACCCACACTAGACACACTGGGAGGCGGACGATGGGAAAGAGCGAAGGCGAAGGCGGAAAAAGCGGTGGAGGAGTTTGCGGCGACACTTCTACGAACGGCGGCGGAGCGGGAGGCATTGCCAGGGGTGGCCTTTCCGCCCGACCACGAGTGGCAGGGAAAGTTCGAGGCAGAGTTTGTTTACGTGCCGACGGGGGATCAGGACCGAGCCATCAACGAAACCAAGGCGGATATGGAGAGAACGAGGCCCATGGATCGCCTCATTTGCGGTGATGTGGGTTACGGGAAAACGGAGGTGGCGATTCGGGCGGCTTTTAAAAGTGTCATGGCGGGCAAACAGGTGGTGATTTTGGCACCGACCACCGTGTTGGCGCAGCAGCACGCGAGGAACCTGCGGGAGCGGTATTCGGATTGGCCGATTGTGGTGGAGGAGCTAAGTCGGTTTCGGACAGTGGGAGAGCAGAGGGAAGTGGTGAAGGGGGTAGCCGACGGCAGAGTGGATGTGGTGGTGGGGACGCACCGGCTTTTATCACCCGATGTGCATTTTCATCAGTTGGGGTTGGTGGTGATCGATGAGGAGCAAAGATTTGGGGTGAAGCAGAAGGAGAGGCTAAAAGAGCGTTTTCGCCGAGTGGATGTGTTGACCCTGTCGGCGACGCCCATTCCGCGGACGCTCTACCTTGCGATGCTGGGGGCACGGGATCTGAGCCAGATTGAGACTCCTCCGCCCGGAAGGCACCCGATCGAAACGGTGGTCGCGGAGTATGATGAACGGTTGATTCGGGATTGGATCAAGCGAGAGGTGGATCGTGGCGGGCAGGTTTACTATTTACACAACCGGATCGCGGCTTTACCCAGCCTGGCCGCCAAGTTAAGGCTGCTCTTCCCGGGCATTCGGGTGGCGATTGCGCACGGACAGATGGGGGAATCGGAATTGGAAGATGCGATGGGCAAATTTGTTCGGGGCAAAGCGGATGTTCTTTTATGCACGACGATCATTGAGAGTGGGTTGGACATTCCGAATGCGAACACGATCATTCTGGATCGGGCGGATCGTTTCGGGTTGGCGGACCTTTATCAGTTACGAGGGCGGGTGGGGCGAGCTCTGCACCGAGCGTATGCTTTGCTTCTCGTGCCGAGGGAGCGTCGGAAGGGGGAGGCGGGAGAGCGGGTGGAGGCCTTGCGGCTGCATGGGGGGTTGGGAGCGGGGTACCGAATTGCGATGCGGGATTTGGAGATTCGGGGCGCGGGCAACCTTCTCGGGACGGAGCAGAGCGGACACGTGGCGGTGATTGGGTTTGAACTGTACTGCCGACTCCTCCGATCCGCGGTCGCACGAATGAAAAAAGGAGAGTGGCGACTGCCGCCGAGTGTGAATTTACGGTTCGATTTTCTTACCTTACGAGCGGCCGAGGTGGTCGAAGGCAGAGCAGGAGCCTTTTTGCCGGCGGAATATATTCCAGAGGTTCGGGAGCGGATCGAGGCCTATCGGGTCGTGGCGGAGGCGGGAAGCTTGAAGGAGTTGGGGCGAATCGCGGCGCAGTGGAGGGATCGATATGGGCCTTGGTGGGTGGAGGTGGAGCTGCTGTTGGCGTACCATCGAGTGCGCGTCGTCGCGGGGTTGGGTGGGGTGACGAGGTTGGAGACAGCGGGGGAGAAGATTCAAGCGTGGAAGGGACTCGAGTTGGAGATGGTGGGGTCGAAACTGCCTCGTTTGACCGGTCAAACCGCACCCGATAAGCTTGCCCAACTCGAAGCATGGCTACGATGAATCCCATTCCACGACTCGCTCTCTTTTCCCTTGGCTGGGCCATGGTCGGGGTGGGTTGGGCTCAGAATAGCGTAAATAATGGGGTGGCGGCGGTGGTGAACAGTGAGGCGATCACCTTTCGGGAGGTATTGGCCCAGACACAAATGGAAGAGGATGATCTGCGAGCGCAGCAGTTGGCGGGCAAGATTACGGATGATGAACGAAAGCAGAGAATCAGGAGTCGAAGAAAAACGGTTTTGGACTCTTTGATTGAGACGAGACTGATCATTCAGGATTATAAAAAGAAGGGGTATAACTTTCCCGACTACTACTTTGATCGGGAGGAGAGGTCGCGGGTGCGGGATCAGTTTGGGGGGGATCGGCAAGCACTGGTCAAGACGCTGGAGGATCGTGGAATGACCATGGCGGATTGGAAAAAGAATATTCGGGATACCTTTATTGTGCAGCAGATGCGGCAGATCAACGCCAAGAGGTTTATCACCATCTCGCCTCATATGATTGAGGAGTATTATCAGCTTCATATTCGGGATTTTTTGCAACCCGATCGGGTGAAGTTAAGGATGATCTATTTGGCGCCTGAGAGTGGGGCGGAAGTTGAGGCGGTGGCCAAGGAGGTGTTAGCCCAAGTGGAGGCGGGCGTGGATTTTGCGCAGTTGGCCAAGAAGTATTCGGATTACAATCGAGCGGGCGGAGGCTTGTTTCAGGAAAATGGGGGCTGGGTGGAGAGGGATGGTTTGAAGAGTGAGTTAGCGGAGGTGGCGTTTCAGTTGCGACCAGGGCAGGCGAGCGGATTGATGAGCTTACCAAATGCACAGGGAGCCACGGCGTACTATATTCTGATGGTGGAGGAGGTGAAGAAGGCGACGGTGACACCGTTAACCAGCATTCGAGATGCGATCGAGAGCACCTTGGTGGCGGCCGAGAGCGAAAAGGTGCAAAGGGAGTGGACGGAGCGACTGAAGAGGGACGCCTACATCGAAAGATTCTTGTGAGGAAGCGGAAGATGGTGGTCGGAATCACCTGGGGAGATCCGGCAGGCGTGGGGCCTGAGCTGGCGGAAAGGGTGGGTCGAACTTTCCGGGGCCTCTTTGCCCTGAGGGTGGTTGGGCACCAAACGAAGCGGCCGGGAAAGCCTGGTTTAGCTGGGGCCAAGCTGGCGCGGGCGGCGCTGGATGAGAGTGTCAGGCTTTTGCGGTCGGGCGAGATTCAAGCCGTGGTAAATGGTCCTATTTCCAAGGAGTGGATGGGGAAGGTGGGATTTCATTTTCCAGGGCAGACCGAGTTTTATGCGAAAGCTTTTGGAGTAAAGGCGGACGATGTAACCATGATGATGGTGGGGCCACGGCTTCGGGTCGCATTGGCGAGTACCCATCTTTCGTTGCGGAAAGCGGTTCAAGGGCTCCGGTCTAAGCAGATTGTGAGGGCGGGGAGGCATTTGGCGGAGACCTTGCAGAGGCTAGGGGTACGCAGGCCAAGAATCGCGGTGTGTGGGTTGAATCCCCATGCGGGGGAGAATGGAAAGTTCGGTCATGAGGAAAAAAGGGTTGTGGTACCGGCGATTCGAGAATTGCGGAGAAAAACCGATTTTCAGATTTCGGGGCCCGAGAGTCCGGATGCGGTTTTCCGGAGGGCTTGGCAAGGAGAATTTGATGGAGTGGTGGCTTTGTATCACGATCAGGGCCTGATTCCGGCAAAGCTTTTGGATTTTGATCAAACGGTAAATGTGACCGCGGGGTTGCCGGTGGTTCGATGTTCCCCGGATCACGGCACGGCCTTTGCTTTGGCCGGAAAAGGGAAGGCTCGATCGGATAGTTTTCGGGCGGCGGTGCAATTGGCGGGGCGGTTGGTGAAAGCAAAGTGAG
>CAMCFB010000031.1 GCA_945874125.1 Verrucomicrobia subdivision 6 bacterium
GAAAAATCTCCGATGCCCCCGCCACATCCGTAATCCGACTCGCCACCAACCCCCCCGTGCACGACTCCGCTGTGGCCAACTTCAGCCCACTCGCCCGAGCCAGACCCACCACCACCTCCTCCATCGTCTGCCCATCCTCCCCATAGACCGCCTCCCCCAACATCTTCCGCAACTCCTCCACACCCGCCTGCAAAATCTTCTCATCCACTCCCCTCAACCTCACGTCCACCTCCCCCGGCCTGGCACAATACCCGATCTCCCCCACCCCCAACTCCCGTAACCTCGCCTCACACTTCTCCTGCACCGCCGACTCCCCCACCCCCGCCACCCGCACCACTCGCGTTCTCTCCGCCGGACCCGCCCGGCCCCGCAACCTCGGCTCCACCCACTCCTCAAACATCGGCCCCAGCTCCCTCGGCGGCCCCGGCAACACCACCAACATCTTGCCCTGATCCTCCCACCAAAGCCCCGGCGCCGTTCCCCTCTCATTGGGTAAAACCTCCATCCCCTCCGGCACCATCGCCTGCCGCTTGACCATCTCCGGCGCTTTCAATCCCCGCTTGGCAAAATAACCCAAAATCTTCTCCAAAATCTCTGGATGAAAAATCATCTTCTTCTTCGCCCACCCCGCCACCGCTTCCCTTGTCACATCATCCGAGGTCGGCCCTAACCCCCCCGTCACCATGACCAGCTCACTCCTGCCCCACGCCTCCTGCACCACCTCCGCAATCCTCTCCTCTCGATCCCCCACCGCCGTCTGCCTCGCCAATCCCAGCCCCAGCCCCGCCAACCGCCCCGACAGATACCCCGGATGGGAGTTCAGAACCTGCCCCAGCAGCAACTCCGAACCGGTCGTAATCAGCTCAATCTTCACCCCGCCTAGCATACTCTCTTTTGGCATCTGCCAAGCCCGACCTCCGGCCCTCCTGCAGTCCACCGGAAACTCGATTGCGTTTGTCATGCGACCATCCTTGCCTCCCCGGCAGGACATTGGCTGTCCTATGCCCAATATTTTTTTAACCTTATTTAAATTATTTTGTGCGGGTGTTCTCTCCTCGGCGGGGCTTGAGTTTCCCGCTCCGCAAACCGATGCTCCTCTATGCCGAAAAAGAACGCTCATCCCGCCAAAGATCGCTACCGGGAACTCCGCGCCATTCCCTGGCTGCGTCTCTGGCAAGAGCAGGTTCCCCTTTTTCAAACGGCCTCTTCCGAAGAAAAGCTGGGCCAAGTCGCTCTCATCCGCGCCATCGGCGCTGGATTTACCGACGCCCTCCAACCCCACCTCAAAGAGCCCGTCCGCCAATGGCTCCTCTCCCTCCTCTCCGATCCCTCCGAAAAAGTCCGCCGCTACGCCATGGCCGCTCTGCCCAAAATCGGGGCCGGCCGCACCGAAGAACGCCAACTCCTCTCTCTCCTCTCCAAAACCACCGCTGAACGGGAGAAAAAATTTCTCGGAAAAGCCCTCGAGAAAATTGGCGGTTCCGCCACCCTCGATCTCATTCGCCAAAAGGGCATCTCTCTCCCCCTGCTCAATGAGCAGAGAGCCAAAGCCAACCTCGCCCGCCAGCAAAAACCCACCTCCATCCGCTTGACCACCCCTGTTTCCGACTTCTCCCTCCTCCGTCTTCATCTCCGTTGCCGAACGGGACTCGAACCCATCCTCTCCGACGAAATCAAAGCTCAAGGGAAATTGTTTCGCGTGATGGAAATTCGTCCCGGACTTCTCACCTTAACCCCAACCGCCGCCTTTCGTCTGGACGATCTCTTTTCTCTGCGCTGCTTCTCCACCGCCTCCTTCCTTTTGGGCACCCTGCCCCCATCCGCCTCGGTCGTGGAACCCCTCGCCTCCCTCATCGCCTCCCCGCTCAGCCGATCTCTCCTCCAAACCCTCACCGACGGCCCGATCCGCTATCGCCTCGAATTCATCGCCAAAGGCCACCAAAAAGGTGCCGTCTTGCAAATCGCCCAGCGCGCCTACGCCCTTTGCCCCGATCTTCTCAACGATTCCCGCGAAGCCCCATGGGCCATCGAAATCCAGCCCGCCCTCACGGGAGATTTTGTCGAACTCCGCCCCCGCATCTCCCCCGATCCCCGCTTCCCCTATCGCCAACAAGACGTGCCCGCCGCCTCCCACCCTCCCCTCGCCGCCGCCATGGCTCGCCTCGCCGGCCCCTTCCTTGACGAGGTTGCCTGGGACCCGTTCTGCGGCTCCGCCCTCGAACTGATCGAACGCGTCCGCCTCACCGGCGTCCGCCGAATCCTGGGAACCGACCTCTCCCCCGACGCCATCCAAGCCGCCCGCGCCAACTGGCAAGCCGCCCGTTTCCCTGGCGTCTCGGCCGACTTCGTTCTGCGCGATTTCCGCCAATTCGAAAAAATTCCTAACTATGGTCCCGCCAGCATCTCCCTCATCATCACCAACCCGCCCTTGGGCAAACGTGTCCCCATCCCCAACCTCCGCACCCTTTTCGAAGAGCTTTTCACCGTCGCCTCCCTCGCGCTTCGTCCCGGCGGCCGAATGGTCTGGATCAATCCCCTCAAGCTCAAACTTCCCGCCTCCTCCCTTCGCCTGGAATTTCAGCAAACGGTCGACCTCGGCGGCTTCCGGTGCCGACTCGAACTCCTCCGCAAACGCTAGCTCACCCTTGCCACCCACTTTCTCCCCCTGCGAGAATTCCCCGTGGACTCCAGCATCATCAACCTCTCCTGCTACCACTTCACCCCGCTCAACCAGTTGGAGGATTTAAAATCCGTTCTTAAATCCAAATGCCTCGAGCTCGGAGTCAAAGGCACCATCCTTCTTGCTCACGAAGGCATTAATTTTTTCCTCTCAGGAACTCGCTCCCAACTCAATCCCATCCTTCAACTCCTCCGCACTACTCCAGGCCTTTCGCAGATTCTTCCCAAAGAAAGCCCCGGCTCGGCCCAACCCTTCCAACGCATGCTCGTCAAAATTAAAAAAGAAATCGTCAGCTTTGGCGTGGAGGGTGTTGACCCCGCCCGAAATCCCTCCCCCAAAATCTCCCCGCACCAGCTCAAACAGTGGCTGGACGAAAAACGCCCCCTCACTCTCCTCGATGTTCGCAACCAGTATGAAATTCGCATGGGCACATTCCAAGGGGCCCTCAACCCCCAGATCTCGAACTTTCGCGACTTTCCTCAAGCCGTCGAAAAGATGGATCCTGCGCTCAAAACGCAACCCCTCGTCATGTTTTGCACGGGAGGCATCCGTTGCGAAAAAGCTGGCCCCTACCTCCAGATGCGGGGATTCAAAAATATCCTTCAGCTGGATGGGGGAATTTTAAAATATTTCGAGGAAACGGGGGGCGATCATTTCCAAGGCGAATGCTTTGTCTTTGATCAGCGGGTTGGGGTCGATCGCCACCTCCAAGAGACCGATTCGGTTCTCTGTTACAACTGTGAAATGCCCCTTCTCGCCACTGACCTGACTCACCCGCACTACGTCTACGAAAAGTCGTGCCACTACTGTTTCCACGGCAAACCTCAAGGCCGCAGCCCAGCGAGGGCCCCCCATCAACCGAACCATGGGCTGGATTGACTAGACCATATCGATTGACTAACTTAGTCACGTGCACGTCAAGACCGGGCAACTGAAAGCGAAACTGAGCTCCTACCTTCACCGGGTTCGTGCCGAGGGCGCTACCTATGTCGTCTGTGATCGAGACAGACCGATCGCTCTTCTTACCCCTCTGGATCAGGTGCCGGAAAATAACTGGTCTCGACAACGCCTAGCCCTTCTCGCCCAAGCCCAAGCTTCCGGAATCCAACTCACCATTCCAACCCGCTCCCCTGTTCGCCCGAAACTTGTTGCCCCGCCCGCCAGCCGATCGAGTCAAAGACCTACTGTCGAAGCGATGCGTCGCGGCCGGGACTGGTAGCTCCGGTGGACTGCTTTTGGGATACGAGCGCCGTTGTCCCTTTGATTCTTCGGGAGGTCCACACCCCGCCAGCCGTAACCATCTACCAGCAAGGGGTTGCTTTTTTCGCCTGGGACTGGATGCAGCTAGAAACCGAGGCCGCTCTCTCCCGCCGACAAGCGCAACGCCAGGATTGGGAGACATGGGGAAAAATTCGCGCTCTTTTTCAATGGGTTCATCTTCCGAGAACAGACTGGTCAGAAATCCAAAATTGTAACCGCGAATGGCGGCTGCGTGCCGCCGACGCTGCCCACATGTACGCCTTCACTCGGCTGAGTTCGATCCGTCCATCCCTCCGACTCATTACCTTTGATAGTGACCAGATTATTCTCGCTCAGCGCAAACGATGGCCCCTCATCACCTCCGCCCAAAAGGCCAAGCCAACCTAGTTTCTCGCCGCCCCTGCGAGTCGATCCACTCCTGCCTCAGACAAACTCCACCTGCACGACTGTACTCTCCTCCACCCCCTGAAGAATTAAGGAGCCGTGGTCCGCCGTCACCAATCGGCCCGCCCCCTTGGCCCACTCCTCCCCCGCTTCCTCCCGCACCTTTCCATCCGCCACAAAAAGATAACGGAATGTCCCCCCATCCGGCACCACCTCCCGATCCTCCCCCGGCATCAACCACCAGCGCGTGATTTTGAAAAAGTCGCAAACCAAAACCCTCTCTCCCCTCGGCTGAACGAACGCCGGCTCCTCGTCCTCCCACCGAATCGAGGCCAAAGCCTCCTTCACGTGCAGAGCCCGGGGTTGGCCCGCCCCATCCTTGCGATCCCAGTCGTACACCCGATACGTCGTGTCCGAATTTTGCTGAATTTCTAAAATCACATTCCCCGCTCCGATCGCATGCACCCGGCCCGAAGGCAAAAACATCGCCGCCCCCGGCTCCGTCTCCAACCGATGAAAACAGTCCGCCACCTTTCCGGAAGCCAACGCTTGCTCAAACTCCACCCGCCCCACTCCCTTTTTCAATCCCACATAAATGTCCGCCTTCGGTTGGGTTCTTAAGAAAAACCACATCTCTGTCTTCGGCTCGCCCCCTAACACCTTCGCCTTCTCGGCCGGCGGGTGAACCTGCAGAGACAACTTCTCCTCCGCATCCAGTAGCTTGATCAAAATCGGGAACCGCTCCCCCTGTCCCGCTCGCCGGCCAAAGATCGCCTCCCGCTCCGATCCCCGCCAAAGCGAGCCCAGCGTTTGCCCCGTCTCCTCCACCACCGATTGGGCCTCCGGCCGATCCACCAGCTCCCAACTCTCCCCGATCTTTTGCCCCTCGGGGCAACTCCTCCCAAACGCCTCCAGATTTCGCCCGCCCCAAATTCGCTCCTGCAGCAGCGGCCGCACTTTCCATATCGCCATCCCAAACTATAGCTCGTCTGGAAAATCGATCATCAAAAATTAAAATCCTCCTCTGCCCAATTTCGCCCATCCCGATATGCGGCCCCCACTTTCCACCTCCCCTCCTCCCAGACAAACGGCAGCACCACTCGCTTCTCCTTCTCCCCCACCACTCGCCCAATCTCCGCCTCCGCATACTCCCCCTCGAATTTCGGCACATCCCGCAGCTCATACCTCGCCTCCTCCTCTCGATCCCGCCTCGCCACCACCACCAACGCCGCCCTCGGCTCCCACCCCTCCGCCCGAATCCTCCCCTTTAACCTCTCCGACATCACCCCCTCGAGCTCCCCATATCCCTTCTCCCTGGCCAACTCAATCATCCCTCTGACCTGCCCCTCAAACCGCCCTTTCGCGTCCACCCCACACCCCACCCCCAGCCCTATCCACACCCCGACCCACCCAAGCCGTAAACTAACCTTGAGAATGCCCATCCTTACGCTCAATTAGACTCCTTCCCTGCCCATGGCCAAACTTAAACCCACCCGCACCGGTCCCACCCTCGGCCAAGAGGTCATCGCCCTCGCCATCCTCGGCTCAGGTATCCTCCTCCTCCTCGCCCTCTTCTCCTTCGATCCGCGCGACCTCTCCTTCTACTCCAACCCCCCCCAAAACCCCAAAGCCAACCTCGTCGGCCCAGCCGGCGCCTATCTCGGTGGCACTCTCTTTCTTCTTTTCGGCCTCGGCGCCTACCTCTTTCCCGCCGTCTTTATCGCCGGTGGCCTTCTCCTCTTCTTCGCCAAAGAGGTCCGCTACTCCCAAAAATTCATCCTTCTCGGCATTCTTCTCATCACCGGAGCCTGCCTCCTCCAACTCGCCGCCCCAGCCTTCGGACCCTCTCTCGCCAATCCCCTCTTTTCCGGCGCCCGCGGCTTAGACGTTGCCCCCTCCCCCGCCGGAAAAATGCCCGGCGGCTATATCGGCTACTTCCTCAACGATAAGTTTCTCGCCCCCATCCTCGGCCAAGTCGGCGCCGTCCTCGTCTTCGGCCTGTCCTACCTCGTTGTCCTCGTCCTGCTCTTTGAATTCCGCCCGGCTGAACTCGCTCGCGCCTTGGGCGAAGCCGGCCGCGCCCTCGTCGACCAGTACCTCGACTACCGAATCCGCAAAGCCCAACCCTCCGAACGAATCGAGCTGGAGCAAAAAAAGCTGGAGATCGAACAGAAACGTCTCCGCCGCCGCCTCGCCAAAGAGAAAGCGGCGAATCCTGCCCCCACTCCTTCCGCCGCCGCGGCCACCACTCAAAATCGCCCCACTCCCAAAATCCTCGATACCACCGTCACCCCCCTCGCCTCTTCCCTGCCCGAACCGAATAAAACCAAAACTGAAAAACCTTCCAAAATCGAAAAATCCGATTCCAAAATCAAGGAGCTAGGAATCCCAACCTCTCCCCTGCCCACTCTTCCCACCGACTCCACCCCCAAACCTAAACCCGCCCCCAAACCCGCTCCCGCCCCCATCCCCGCCTCCACTCGCCCCACCTACGACAAATACAAACTCCCCCCTATCGATCTCCTGCAAAAATCGGAAAAAGATGTCCGCCCCACCTTTTCCGAGGACGAACTTAAAGCCAACCAGCAGCGCATCATCGAAACTCTTTCCCACTTCGATATCGAGGTCAGCCCGGGCGACATCACCCGCGGGGCCACCATCACCCGATACGAACTCTATCCCGCCCCTGGCATTCGAGTGGAGCGGATCTGTAATTTGGAACGGGATCTCGCTCGCTCCATGAAAGCCGAGCGCATCAACATCCTCGCCCCCGTCCCCGGTCGCGACACCGTGGCCATCGAAGTCGCCAACCCCTCCAAAGTCAAAGTCCTCCTGCGCGACCTGATCGAGTGCGCCGAGTGGAACACCTCCTCCGCCCACCTGCCCGTCTCCCTCGGCAAGGACGTCTACGGCGCCACGCTCATCGACGATCTGGCCGACCTCCCCCACGCCCTCATCGCCGGCACCACCGGCTCCGGAAAATCGGTCTGCATCAATACGCTTCTTCTCAGCCTTCTCTACCGCTTCAGCCCAGACGATCTCCGCCTCATCCTCATCGATCCCAAAGTCGTCGAACTCCAAGTCTACAATCGCTTGCCTCACCTCGTCGTTCCCGTCGTCACCGAGCCGAAAAAAGTTCTCCTCGCTCTTCGCTGGGTCATCGTCGAGATGGAAAAACGATACCGCTACATGGCCAAGGCCGGTGTTCGCAACATCGCTACCTACAACACTCGTGTTCGCGTCCCCCATCGCGTCGAAGAACTCGACCTCGCCCCTCAAATGGAAAACGGAGAGCCTGCGCCTGCCCCTCCCGTCTCCTCTGAGGAGCCTCTGCCCGATCGCCTCCCCTACATCGTCGTGATCATCGATGAGCTGGCCAATCTCATGCAGGTCGCCCCGGCCGAAGTGGAAAACGCCATCGCCCTCCTCTCCGCCAAAGCCCGTGCCGCCGGAATCCACCTCGTCATCGCCACGCAAACTCCTCGCGCCGCCGTCATCACCGGCGTGATCAAAACCAACGTCCCCGCCCGCATCGCTTTCCAAGTTCCTTCCGGAGTCGACTCCCGCGTCATCCTCGACGAATCCGGCGCGGAAAACCTGCTCGGCAAAGGGGACCTTCTTTATCTTCGTCCTGGCGCCAGCAAACTCATCCGAGCCCAAGGAGCCTTCGTGTCCGATGAGGAGGTTTCCCGCGTGATCGACTTCATTGCCGCTCAGGCCAAACCTTTCTACGAACAGGAAATTCATGCCAAATTGACCAAACCCTCCAGTGGCGACTCCGAACTATCCGAAAAAGATGAAGATCTCCTCCATAATGCCCTCGAAGTCGTAAAACTGGAAAAGCGTGCCTCTACCTCTTTGCTGCAGAGGAAGTTAGGACTGGGGTACGGCAGGGCCGCATGGGTGATTGATCAATTTGAGACACGCGGTATTATTGGACCTCGCGATGGTGCCAAAGATCGAGAGATCTTGGTCGATCTCGATAACGTCCAATTATGAAGAAAAAAAGCTCAACCACGGTTGAATCGGAGAAATCTTCCGACCCGGTCGCGTCGCAACTGGGGGTTGCCCGGCTTCGCCTCGGTTGGACCATCGAGGAAGCCGCCGCCCGCACCCGTCTTCATCTCAACGTAATTCGCCGTTTGGAGGCAGGCGATTTCGACCAGTTCCCTAGTCTCGCCTATGCCCGCGGATTTCTCAAAATCTACTCCCGTGAGCTGGGTCTCGATCCCAAAAAGATTCTCCGCGAATTTCAACCGCTGAATGATCTCGAGGACTCCATTCTTGATATCCGCCCCGAAATGCTGGAAGCCCTCCCGACCCGGGCCTCCGAGCCCATCCTCACCTCTCGCGGGGTCGGCCTAGGCGTCCTCGCTCTGGTCGGCGTTTTTATCGTCAGCGTGGTCGGCATTCAGCTCTACCGCGTCTGGCCCGTCAAATCCCCGAAAGACCCATCCTCCCTCGCGCCGATTGGCGCCGTCGAAAAGTCAGCCGCGCCCAATTCAAACCCTGAAGGTCAACCCATCCCTACCGCCACCCCGGCCAAGGAGGGCGAACCTCTCTCCTCTTTGCCTATGGTTCAGACCTCCGAAAATAACCCCGCAGCGAAACCCGCGACTCCCCATCAACTCCGCATCAAAGCAAAGAAAGATACCTGGGTCCGCGTCGTCGCCATTCAGGACGGCAAAGAGGTGCAACTGTTCGAGGACACCATCGATGAGGACGATGTCGTCCCCGCCACGGACGACCCCGCTTGGACGGGAGACGCCTTCATTGTCGCGACTCGTGAGGCAGCGGATGCCGAAATCATTTTCAACGATTCGAACTTCGGCCCCTACGAAAAGCCCGGCCCGCAAACCTTCCGCCTTCCCGCCGGCCGCTAACGCGCTGTCTCTGCGCCCGTCGCCTTCCCATGGCCACCAAAGTCGGTCTTATCTCGTTGGGTTGCGCGAAAAATCTCGTCGACTCGGAAATCATGCTGGGTCATCTGCGCTCCGCTGGAATGGACCTCACCGCCAACTCGGCTGAGGCCGATGTCCTCATCGTGAACACCTGCGCCTTTATCGACTCCGCCAAAACCGAAAGCATCTCCGCCATTCTCGAGGCCCATCGCGATCGTGGTCTTCACCGGCGCCACGCCGATCAGCGCCTCATCGTCGCCGGCTGCATGTCCCAACGTTTTTCCTCGGAACTCACCGGCGAACTTAAGGAAGTCGACGCCTTCATCGGCCTCGACCAACTGGAGGAGGTCGCCCCCGTCGTTCGTCGCGTTCTCGCCCGCACCCCCGGTGCGCCCCCCGAAGATCTCGTCCCCGATCATCTCCCCGTTTACATTCCCGATTTCAATACTCCCCGCTGGCGCCTCACCCCAAAACACTTCGCCTACGTCAAGATTGCCGAGGGCTGCAACCACCCCTGCTCCTTCTGCGTCATCCCCCAAATGCGTGGGAGACATCGGAGTCGCACCATCGAATCGATTCGCCGCGAGGCCGAGCAACTCGTCGCGGAAGGAGTCAAGGAACTGCTGCTGATTTCCCAAGACACCACCTACTTCGGAATGGATCGGTGGACCGAAGGCCGCGGCCCTCGGGCCCAAGTCACCTCCGCGCGAGGCGAAAATCTGATCGACCTCCTCGAAGCCCTCTCCTCCGTCCAGGGCGACTTCTGGATCCGCCTCCTCTACACCCACCCGGCTCACTGGTCGGATGAACTCATCTCCGCCATCGCCCGCCTTCCCAAAGTGGCTCGCTACGTCGACATGCCGCTTCAACACATCCAAGAGGGCATGCTCAAAGACATGCGTCGGGAAACTTCCGAATCCCACATTCGCGACCTCGTCTGTCGCTTGCGGGCTGGGATTCCCGGCTTGGCCATTCGGACTACTTTTATCGTGGGCTTTCCCGGAGAAACCGACGCGCAGTTCGACACTCTCCTTGGCTTTATTCAAAGCGCGAAGTTCGATCGGATGGGCGTCTTCACCTACTCGCAGGAATCAGGCAGCCGTGCCGCCAAAATGGAGGGCCAGATCTCCGCCTCCGTCAAAAAATCACGCTATCGAAAAGCCATGGCTGCCCAACAGAAAGTCGCCACGGAGCGAGCTGCCTCTCTTGTGGGGAAAAAGCTCCGGGTTCTGGTCGACACCCCCGACACCGCCCGCACCGAAGCCGATGCCCCCGACGTCGACGGAAAAGTTCTTCTCCAAAAACCGCTCACCCCGGGAGAATTTGCCGAAGTCACCATCACCGGCCATAAAATCTACGACCTCATCGCCTAACCCCACCTACCCACCCACCCCCGCCCCCACCTACCTTTGGGGTCGTAGGTCACTCTCCAAAATCCCCCTCATATCCCATTGACCATCAACTACTTATTCGACCTACGACCCCATATAAGCCATTGATTATCAGCTGCTTACAGGTCGGTTTTTCAGTTTTGGGGTCGTAGGTGCCCCCCCATTACTTCAACCCTTCGTTTACTTCCACCCCCTCTTCCACTTAAATCATTTCGTATGACTCTCCCCGATTGGCTCACGATCAGTCGCGTCTTGGCCACTTTTATCCTCCTCATCCTCCTCCAAGCCTGCGCTCACCCCCCCGTTCCCCAGTGGACCGCTTGGCTCGCCCTCACTCTCTTCGTCGCCGCCGCTCTCACCGATTGGCTGGACGGCTACCTCGCCCGCCTCTGGAAAATCGAATCCGACTTCGGTCGCCTCTTCGATCCCCTCGCCGATAAACTCCTCGTCACCGTTGCCTTCATCGGACTCCTCGGCGCTGGCCTCCTGCCCGTCTGGTTCGTCTCTCTCGTCGTGGCGCGAGAATTTCTCATCACCGGAATTCGCCTCGTCGCCGGTCAAAAAGGAGTCGTTCTCGCCGCCGAAAAAATCGGCAAACATAAAACCGTTACGCAAATGGTCACCGCCATATTAGGCCTTCTGCTTTTAGCGATCGATCCCCCTCCCCCCTTCGGACAACCCCTCCTTTATCTGGCCGTTCTCATCACTGCTCTCGTCACCGCCGGCTCAGGCCTCTACTACCTCATCCGCAACTACCCACTCCTCTCCCCCCAAGTCCGCCGCCCATGACCAAAGGATTCAAAGAGCTCTCCTCCGTTTGTCAGGCCATCGCCTCCGGTCGCCAATCCATACTTTTGCGAAAGGCCGGCCTGCGCGAATCCACCGCCGAAAGCGTCTTCCAGGCAAAATCTTTTTACCTCCTTCCCACCCTCTATCACGAAAAGGATTCCAAAAATATCACCCCCGATTTCTCTATCTCCCTCCGGGTCGAGATCATCCGCGCAGGGGACTTGCTCGACTGGTCCAAGATCGAAAAACTCCTCCCTCTCACCGCCTACCATCCAACGACCATCCGTGAACACTTCGATTCCCGAAACGAACACCTCCTCCACTTCGCCCACATCCGAGCCTTTGCCCTAAGCCCAATCTGGCAACTGCCCCACACCCCCGCCCTTTCCGGCTGTCGCTCCTGGTTCGATCTCCCCTCCCCGCCCCCACTCATGACCGAATCGGCCGTTGCCGAAACGGACGCCACTCGCCAAACCGCCCTCCTTCTCTCTTGAATCTCGAAGACACTCACCTCGACGTCCTGCTCAAGGCCCAAAAAGCTCAAGGCATGACCGATCGCGATCTCGTCAAACTTGCCGGAATCGCTGTGCCTGACCTGAACAATCTCCGGGCGGGTCGGCGCGAGCCCACCGCGATCGAGCGAGTCGCCCAATCCCTCGGCCTCCGCCCCGAATCGGTCATTGCCCTCGCCAATGAAGCCTGGTCTGCCCCCGCCATCGCCCTGCCCACCACCGTTTTAAAATTTACCACCCCCTTCGCCGACATGACTGTGAATCACTACCTCGTCTGGGATCCCAAATCCCTCCAAGCGATCGCTTTTGATGCGGGAACCGATGCCGATCCCCTTTTTGCCGCTTTGACACGCCACAAACTTGTCCTGACGAAAATCCTTCTTACTCATGCCCACGGGGATCATATCTTGGAACTCGACCGGATTCGCGAAAAGACCAAAGCCCCTGCGTTTGCCCCAGAAACCGAACCGGTTGAGGGTTGCGAGCCTGTTCCCAACGCCAAACGATTCAAGGTGGGCGCCCTCACCATCACCGCCCATGCCGTTCCAGGCCACTCCGTCGGCGGAACGGTTTATGAGATCAAAGGTTTGGAAACCCCAGTGGCCGTTGTCGGAGACGTGATCTTCGCTGGATCGATCGGCGGCATCCGCTCCCGCTACCGCCCCGCACTTGAGGCCATCCGCGCTGGTGTTCTCTCCCTTCCCGCAGAGACCATCTTGCTTCCTGGCCACGGACCCATCACCACCGTGGCTCACGAGCTCGCCCACAACCCATTTTTCCCGTGAAGGTTGTTGTTCTTCTTTCCGGTGGCCTCGATTCGGTCACTGTTTTACATCAGATGGCCGCCACCGAGCAGGTGGTCGCTGCCCTGAGCTTCGATTACGGGGCCAAACATAATTCTCGAGAACTCCCCTGCGCCGCCGATCAGTGCCGCTCCCTTCGCATCCCTAATCGCATCGTCTCTCTCAACTTTATGGCCGATACCTTTAAATCCGACCTCCTAAAATCTGGCGGCAAGATTCCTGACGGGCACTACGAGGAGGAGTCGATGAAAAAAACCGTTGTCCCTTTTCGCAACGGAATCTTTTTATCTCTTGGAACTGGTTATGCCGAGAGTTTGGGTGCCGCGGCCATCGCCATTGCCGCTCACGCGGGCGATCACACCATCTATCCCGACTGTCGTGAGGTTTTTCTCAACCCTATGGCTCAAGCCATGGAGTCTGGAACCTACGCCCGCATCAAACTCCTTCGCCCGTTTGTCTCCATGGACAAGACCGCCATCGTTCGGCGGGGTGCTGAGTTGAAAGTCGACTACGCTCGCACCTGGTCCTGCTACAAGGGCGGCCTACTCCACTGTGGCACCTGCGGAACCTGCATTGAACGCCGGGAGGCCTTCCTGTTAGCCGGCGTTCCCGATCCCACCCCCTACGTAAATACCCCCGCCATTCCACCTAAACCTGCCCCTCTGTCCTGATGCGAATCGCGGAAATCTTCCACTCGATTCAGGGAGAGGGTCTCCTGGCGGGAGTACCCTCCATCTTTATCCGCACTTCCGGCTGCAACCTGCGCTGTCACTGGTGCGACACTCCCTACGCTTCTTGGAAACCAGAAGGACCAGAGATGTCTATTGAAGAGATTCTTAAAAAGATCTCGGAGTGGAACTGTCATCACATCGTTCTCACAGGTGGAGAGCCCATGATTGCCCCCGATCTTCCCGAACTGGCGACCGCTCTAAAAAAACAGAAAAAGCACATCACCATCGAAACCGCCGGCACTATTCCTCCCAACGGCATTCCCTGCGACTTGGCCTCACTCAGTCCCAAACTCACCAACTCTACCCCTTCTGCGGAAAGGGATCCGGCTTGGGCCAAAAAACATGAAGCCAACCGCCTGCAACCGGAAGTAATTTCCGACTGGATCAGAAATTATAACTTTCAGCTCAAATTTGTTGTCTCATCTGAAAACGATCTGGTCGAAATCAAATCTCTCCTATTAAACCTCCCGCCTGTCCCCTTCCACCAGGTGCTCCTCATGCCCGAAGGCACCGATGTGAAAACACTCGCCACCCGCACCCCGTGGCTGGTCGAAATCTGCCAACGTGAGGGCTTCCGCTTCTGCCCCCGCTTGCACATAGAGTTCTTTGGTCACAAGCGTGGGACGTAGCCCAGCCTTGGTAGGAACGACCGTCTCTTGGCCTTCGTAGTACCGTCCTCGGGACGTAGCAGGCCCGGTCGTCGAATGGCGTTTTAAAGTCGCCCGTTCCATAGAGTCCCATCATCCAGCATCAAGCATCCAAAATCAAAAATCGAGTTCACCCCAATCTTTTGACCCCATACGCATCAAAGACTTTATCTGTTGAAATAATTTTTAAATCCTTTCTCTGTGCCTGAGCAACTAAAAGACGATCAAAGGGATCACGGTGAATCAGGGGAAGGCTTTCCACCGCCAAGACGTCTTCCAGCCCAATGGGCAAAAGGGTAAAGTCTGACCCGCAATGGCGCCGAATCAGATCAGACACCGAACCCCGAAATTTTAATTTTTTGACCGATACCTTGATCGCCATTTCCCACGCACTGACTGTGCTAAAAAATATTTCTTCTTCACTTTCCAACAGCTTCATTTTTATGTTTTTGGGAAGGCGA
>CAMCFB010000032.1 GCA_945874125.1 Verrucomicrobia subdivision 6 bacterium
TAGGGGATATTGCCGGTGACCTTGGTATCAGGCCCGGTGCCCACCTGCTTTTCCACCTCCATGCGGACGGTTTCCAGATCGAGCCCCATCTTCTGTAAAACATTTACGGCCACACCTTGGCCCAATTTAATCAGACCGAGGAGAATGTGTTCGGTGCCCACATAGTTGTGGTTAAAGCGGTCCGCCTCCTTGCGAGCGAGGGCGAGGACCTGTTGCGCACGTGGGGTGAAATTATTCACAGAATATAGTTTAACCCAAATCGGTTAGAGGTGCAATTTGCGCATGGCGGGTTCAGCCACCCCTTTGAGCTTTTCCCGCAGGAGATCGGCTCGGAAAGCGTCGCGCTCTTCCGCCCCGAGTTTTTTCTGGGAAGCTTGCTGGAGATGGGCGGGTTGCGTGGTGATGAGGAGAGCGTCCAGCTTCGGCTTGATGGCCGCGGGAAGGAGGGAGAGATCGGCGGCCAGGCGGAGCAAGCTGAGAAGGTTGAGGGCTTCCTTAGAGGAGATCGAGTAGGAGTGAAGGACGATTCCGTAGGAGCGACCCACTTGATCGCCCAACATACGGGCTTTTTCCTGGATGAGCTTCTGGCGGGCGTTATTTTCCAGTTCCGTCAGCTGGCGGACCACCTTGATCAGGCGATCTAAAATTTGCCGCTCCGATTCGCCCAGTGTGGTCTGGTTCGAAATTTGAAAAAGGTTGCCGAGGGCTTCGGTGCCCTCGCCATATAGACCGCGGACGGCGAGGCCGAGTTGATTGACCGATTTGATGACCTGGTTGATCTGCTCGCCGAGAACGAGGCCAGGGAGGTGGAGCATAGCGGAGGCGCGCATGCCGGTTCCGACATTGGTGGGGCAGGCGGTGAGGTAACCGAGGGAGGGGGAAAAAGAGAACTCGAGCTTATCCTCGAGGGCGGTGTCCAGCTTGTCGGCCGCTTCCCACGCTTCGAGAAGCTGGAAGCCGGGGCGCAGGGCTTGCAGCCGAATATGATCCTCCTCATTGATCATGACGGAGAGGGATTCGTCCCCATTGACGACCAAGCCGCTGCCGGCATTTTTGGCGGCATGCTCTCGGCTGATGAGATGTTTTTCGACCAAAAGTTGTTTATCCAGCGGGGTGAGGGTTTCCATAGCCACGGCAACTTTGGCGGGACGCATGGCGGCGAGGTCGGCCACGGCGGGCTGGATCGTTTCCAAGAGTTTCAATCGATCCGCCTTTTTGAGCCAACCCGGGAAGGCAAAATGTTTCACATTCCGAGCGAGGCGAACCCGACTGGTGATGACGATGCCCGGATCGGTTTCCGGGGCAGGGGTGGCGGAGGAGTGCCCGTTTTCCGCTTTCATGGAGAAAAGAATACATTCGGACGGTGGGGTTGGCAACGGGTTGCGCGGAAGCGCGTGTTGACGAAGCGAATAACCCTCGAGACGATGGGGGGATGGCCGCAACCCGTACGAGTGACTACGCCGTGAGGGCACTGGTGGCGTTGGCTTTGGAGGGAGAGAGTGGCGGGGTGAAGAGAGCGGCAGCCTTGGCGCAGATTTCGGGCACCCCCGGAAAATTTATGGAGCAAGTTTTGCGATGGTTGCGGCAGGGGGGATTTGTCGTCAGCCGCCGAGGATCGGGCGGTGGCTATGAGCTCGCTCGCCCGCCCGAGAAGATTCGCATGAGTGAGGTGGTGGCGTGGGTGGATGGGGAGGGGCCGGGTCGGGCCGACGGTAGGACGGATGCGGTGGGGGAGGTTTGGGGAAAATTGCGTAAAGATGCGGCCAGTGCGGCCAGCAAAGTTTTTGCGGAAGAGACGTTGGCCCGTTTGGCCGAGCGAGTCCGGGCCAAGACGGCGGCGAAGGGGAGAACGACCGAATATCAGATTTGAAGGGGCACGACTTGCTCCGCCCGCGAATCCGTTTCATAGTGAGGAGCTATGGCTTGGGGAAATTCTTGGAATCGCTGGGAGGGTGCGGAGGGGCCAATTTTTACGATCGGGCAACTTCGCGTGGATTTGACGATGTTACTGGTGGGGGTGCACACCTTGGCGATGGTGCTGGGGGCGGTGGCGACGGCGGCGGGTTTGGGCGCTTGGGCAGCGGCGGGGGTATTTTCTCCAGCGCAGATGGCGGAGGGCCACGTGTGGACCTTGTTGACCTATCCGTTCGTGCACGACATTCGGCAGGAGGGGATCTGGTTTGCTTTGGAGATGCTGATGTTTTTCTGGTTTGGGCGTGAGGTGGAATCGGCGATCGGTCGCCGAGCGTTGGGGTTGTTGTACGCCGCCTTGGTCGTGGGCCCGGCGTTACTGTTGCTGGGGGTGGCTCCTTGGTTGGGGTCGGCCGTGTTGGTGGGATCGGGCACAATCCACTTTGCTGTCTTTTTGGCTTTTTGTGCACTGCACCCTGGGGCGCAGTTTTTCTTCGGGCTTTCGGCCCGGTGGGTGGGCTGGGTTTTGCTGGCGATCTACAGTCTGACTTACTTTGCTGGGCGCAACTGGTCGGGGGGGATTCAGCTGTGGGTGACGGCGATGATGGCGGTGGGTTGGGTGCGGGCGGGTGGGGTTTCGTGGCCGAAACTATCCTTCGCGAAAAGCAGTCGAGGGGGCGGGAAAAAGAAGGCGACGGCAAAAAAAACGGGGTTGGTCGTCTTGGAAAAGGTAGATCCGATTTTGGAGAAGATCTCGCGGGAGGGGATGGGCTCCCTGACGGCGGCGGAAAAGAAGCTTTTGGAAGAGGCGAGGAATAAGTTGATGCAGAAAGATCGACCGCGTGGGTCGGTGCGCTGATTGGGCATGACGCTCTCGGCCCGCCCGAAGGAGGCATCGGAACGAGTGGACGGGGCGGAGTGGAGGCCGAAGGAGAGAGGAGTGCTCTGCTTTGTGGTGAAGGATGAGAAGATTTTGCTGATCGAAAAAAAGAGGGGCTTGGGTGCGGGCAAAGTGAATGGGCCGGGGGGCAGGATTGAGAAAGGGGAGACGGCGGAGCAAGCGGCCATTCGGGAGACGCAGGAGGAGGTGGGCATTACCCCGACGGGAGTGGAGTGGGCGGGGGAGCTGCGGTTTCAATTTCGGGATGGCTACTCGCTGCACTGTACGGTGTATCGGGCGAGTGGGTGGCAGGGGGAGTTGATGGAGACGGAGGAGGCGAAGCCGTTTTGGATGGGGACGGATCAGATTCCGTATGAGCGGATGTGGGCGGATGACGTGGAGTGGATGCCACGGCTCTTGGCGGGGGAAAAATTCCGGGGTTGGTTTGAGTTCGAGGGGGATCGGATGGAGTGGTTCCGAATGGAGCCAGCATGAGCCGGCGGGTGTTGGTCACGGGAGCGGCGGGTTTTATTGGCTATCATCTGAGCGAGCGACTGCTGGAGCAGGGGGACGAGGTGGTGGGGTTAGACAATTTGAACGACTACTATGAGGTGAGCTTGAAGGAGGCGCGGCTGGCGCGGTTGAGGAAGAGGGCGGGATTTCAATTTTGGAAGGCTGATTTGGGAGATCGAACTGGGGTAGAGAAAATTTGGAACGAGGTAAAACCTGAGGTGGTGGTGCATTTGGCCGCGCAGGCGGGGGTGCGCTACAGCCTGACGCATCCACACGCCTATGCGCGCAGTAACCTGGATGGAATGTTAGATGTGCTGGAGGCGTGTCGGGCGGAGCGGACGCCCCATTTGATTTTTGCCAGTTCCAGTTCGGTCTATGGGCTGAACCAAGGCATGCCCTTTTCGGAAAGAGACAATGTGGATCATCCCATTTCGTTGTATGCGGCGACAAAAAAGGCGAATGAGTTGATGGCGCACGCCTATGCCCACCTGTACGGAATTCCGTGTACGGGGCTACGCTTTTTCACGGTGTACGGGCCGTGGGGTCGGCCCGATATGGCGTACTACAAGTTTACCCAAGCGATTTTGGAGGGGCGGGAGATTGAGCTTTTTGGCGAAGGAACCATGCGAAGAGATTTCACCTATGTGGATGACATTGTGGAGGGGATTGTGCGATTGACGAAAAAGCCGGCGAGGGGCAACCCGAAGTGGGATGGCCAGACGCCCGACCCCGCGACCAGTCCTGCCCCCTACCGAATTTATAATATCGGGAACAGTGAACCGGTGGAGCTGAGCCGTTTTGTCCGGGCGATTGAGTCGGCCACGGGCCGGAAGGCAAAAGTGGTGATGAAGCCGATCCCCGCGGGGGATGTCCTGGCCACGGCGGCGAAAGTGGATGACCTAGGGGAGGCAGTGGGCTTTCGGCCCAAGACCTCGATTGAGGATGGGATCAAAAAATTCGTGGATTGGTATCAGTCTTACTGCGCGAAATAGGCAGCTGGATTCAAAAAGGCGAATCCACCGGGGACGACTTTCGAGTCGAACGGTTTACTTCGCTTTTTTGAGGAGAGGAAGGCCGGTTCGTTCGTTTTCGGTGACAACGTAGCCTTCGGGAAGAGCATCGATTGCGCCCGCGCCAGGGGCGGAGGCGAAGTAGTAGAGGGTCACGGTGGCGCCGCCCCGCAGAGTCTGTTGGCGGCTATGGAGGTAGTAGGTTTTTCCGTTCTTTTTGCTGGCGCTGCTAAATGACATAAGAGGATTCTCCTTTGGTTGCGTGGTCGGGATGACCACAAGCTGTAGCTTGGGGTTTTCGGGCCATTTGAAAACTCTTTTATTTCACTTCCTCACAATTGGAACAGAGCCTTTTTCCCGACTTGCGCACCTCGAGGATCGGAGCAAAGTTCCTCCATGATCACGAGGCGAGGGTTTCTGGGGCTGATCCCCGGATTGGGGTTGGCCAAGGGTTGGGCCAGCGCGGCGGGCACCGTGCCGACCAGAAAATTTGGTCGGCATGATGAGAGGGTCAGCGTGTTGGGATTTGGGGGTCACACCTTGGGGTTGGCCAAGGATGTGCCGGAGGCGACCCGGATTGCCCATGAGGCGGTCGAGCGGGGCGTGACATTTTTCGATAATGCTTGGTGTTACCATGGCGGAAGAGCGGAGGAGTGGATGGGGCAAGCCCTGCAGGGGATCCGGGACAAGGCATTTATCATGACGAAATGTTGCACGCACGCCAAAGCATTGCCCGAAGGAGGAAAAGAGGGGGCGATGAAGTATTTGGAGGATTCCTTGCGTCGTCTCAAGACCGATCGCGTCGATCTCTGGATGTTGCATCAGGTGGAGAAAGCGGAGGAGGTGGATAAGTTTTACGGGCCGGGCGGGGCGGCGGAGGCGTTTGATCTGGCGAAGAAGCAGGGCAAGGTGCGCTACTTAGGATTTACGGGGCATACTGAGCCGGCGGTGCATCGCAAAATTTTGGATGGCGGGTATCCCTTCGATGCCTCTCTTCAGCCGGTTTCCGCCTTGGGAACCCTGAAATCCCGTGCGTTTGAGACCGAAATCATCCCTGAGCTGGCGAAGAAGCAGATTGCGGTGATTGGGATGAAAGGTTTCGGTGGAAGCAAACGGGCGAGTGAAAAGGGTTTAATGACGGCGGAGAAGGTGATGCGTTACGCGTTGAGTTACCCGGAGGTGTGCACGCACCTGATTGGAGTGGATCAGTTTGAGTATATCGATCCGGCGGTGGTGGCAGCCGCCCAAGCTCCGATGGACGAGGGAGAGCGGAAAGCGTTTGCCGAGTGGTGTGACCGAATGGGCGGGGCGGCGTATGCGATGCATGCCCAACCGGGCCATCAGGATGGGGCGTGTTGTGGCGGTTCGGCTTTGGCGTAGTTCGATTTCCGAGTGAAGTTTGCCCTTCTCGTTTTGGGGTATGCGGTCTCGATGGCGGGTTCGAATCTTCTCTTCAAAGTAACGGCAAGTAAAAGCGGGGTAGAGTGGTGGCTCTGGTTTTTGGCGGGAAACTTGGCCGGGTTTGGTTGTCCGATTTTGATTACCTACGCCTTGCGGGAGCAGAGCCCCCAGTTGGTCTACGCATTTACCTTGGGGACTGGTTTCGTGCTCCTGCAGTTGATGGCGTGGTGGTGGCTGAAGGCACCCGTGACGGGATTACAGCTCGGGGGTTTGATTCTGACGGTGGTGGGATTGGTGATGCTGCAATTGGGCAGAGTTTAAGCCCCCCATTGACATCAAGATGTAGTCGATGTACATCTTGATGCATGCGAACGACTGTTGCGATTGAGACGCATCTTCTAAAAAAGGCCCGGCAAGCAGCCATGGCTAGCCGGCAAACGTTAAGCTCCTTGGTTCAGGACTCCCTGCGCAGTTATCTATCCTGCAAAGGTGCAAATGAGGTCAAGGGAACGCAAAAGTTTATCACATTTCGCGGAAAGGGACTGCAAGCGGGGGTGAATATGGATGATACAGCCTCGCTTCTCGACCGGATGGAAGGGCGGTGATCCTCATTGACGTCAATGTTCTGCTCTATGCTCATCGGGAGGATGCGGAAAGGCATCGGGAGTATCGGGATTGGCTGGGTGGGGTGCTCTCTGGTATGGAAAAATGTGGGGTGTCAGATCTCGTTCTCTCGGGCTGTCTACGATTGCTGACCCACCCTAAAATCTTTCATCCGCCGACACCTTTACCTTTGGCTTTATCCTTCGTTCAGAACTTTCGGGATCATGCCAATGTGGTTGTCTTGGCGCCGGGGGATAGGCACTGGCAAATCTTTACCCGATTGATTCACCAGGTCGCGGCCAAGGGAAACTTAATCCCAGATGCGTATCACGCGGCCTTGGCCATGGAGCACGGCTGTGAGTGGGTAACAACCGACCGCGGCTATGGTCGATTTCCAGGTTTACGATGTCGGCACCCGCTGGACCACTCAGGGGTCTGAGAATCTTGAGCCTCTTTTCATTTTAAAAAGCCGCTCGGAGTACTCGAGAGAGGCCCATGAGACGGTGCGATGGCCAAATTTTAGAGAGAGCCGACAGCGAGGGCCACTGCAGCCAGAAGCAGGGTTGCGCCGGTCAGGCGAAGGGCCAGAACGCGTCGATCGCTCGATGCCGTCCCTCCCCCGGCCGCTCCCTCCAGGAGCACAGCCCAAAGGCCGCGGGCCGCATAAATTACGTTGGTCGCGGTGGCATGGCCGAATAGACCGATCACCAGAATAACCAAAGAAGTTTGAAATCCAATGACGGCCGAACCCGCGAGCGACCCCACCCGCGAGGGCGGAGGTAGCAGGGTGGACGAAAAGCGGAGATGACGTAATTCGGGCAGAAAGAGCAGAGGGGTGAGAAGAGCCAGCGTGGCGAACATCAAAGGTTGAAACCAACCGATGCCCAGAGATCGCGCGAATTTTTGGACGGTGATGTCGGTCAGGGCGAAAAAGAAAGCAGCCAACAAGGCCCAGCCGGTCGTGATGCGATCAAATTTCTTGGGCCACCAAGTTTTTTCCTGTGGAGAAATGGAGAGGAGCGCCACCGCGACACTGGTCAGAATGGCGCCCGCCATTAAGCCTGAGGTGATGGGTTCATCCAAAAAAAGGGAGGTCAGGATCGCGACAAAAACTGTTTTCGTTCCAAGGAGAGGAGTGGCATGGGAGAGGTCACCATGGGCCAAGGCACGAATGGCACAAAGGCGGCCTATAAAAAGGGAGGCCCCCGCGAGGAGGGCGCCCCAAAATCCTGAGCCACTGGGTTGGCCTGGAAAAAAAAAGACAAGGGGAGCCGACCATCCCGCCATCGAGAGATTGGAAAGAGCGGTGACGATGCGCGGGTGGGCCCCACTGCGAAGCCCTAATTTCAGCCCCCACGATCCGAGGGCGTAGAGGAACGAGGCGAGGAGTGGGAGGAAAAGCGGCACAATTCATCGTGCCCACAAAACCGGAAATCGCCAAGACGGGAGCAGGGCTTGCTCTCGTGGGGCAAACTGGTTAGGAAAAGAGGGTGATTCGCGAATTTGTCCCAGTTTTGTTCTCACTCGGCATGGGTTTGGCCATCGCGCTGGGGGGAATCGGATTGGGCATTATCCTCGGCAAGGTTGGCCGAAGAAACAAAGGCAAGGACATGGCCTATGAGTGTGGCAAAGATCCGATCGGATCGCCCTCCGCCCGCTTCTCGGTCAAGTTCTACCTCGTGGCGATGATCTTTATCCTTTTCGATATCGAGGTAATTTTTATGTATCCGTGGGCGGTTAGCCTGATGGGCTTCAAGGAAAGTGGATTGGGTTGGCAAGTCTTTGGACTGATGTTGGCCTTCGTCCTGTTGGTCGAGGTCGGCCACCTCTACGCCTACAAAAAAGGGGTGTTCGAATGGAACAAGCGGGGGTGACGAGGCTCAGAGTTTCAAGACGACCGGATCCCCAACCTTAATTCCGAGTACCTTGGCGGCACTTCCCTGATTCACCGCGATTTCGAATTCCCCGTCGCTATTGATCAGGGCGAAGGGTCGGCTCGCGGGAGCCTCCGCGTAGGTTCGAAGAAAAGGAAGGGATAAAGATTTTCCTTTGACGGTTACGGTTAACAGTTGGCCTATCTTAAGCTTGCCCAACTCCGATCCCGGAATGTTCGTCAAAATATTGCCGTAGTGATCGAGGAAGAGAACTTGCCCCTTCGCCATCGTCGGCAGGACGGTAGCGGTGTTGCGGGGAAGGCGGAGAATCTTTTCCGCCTTGGTTCCGAGCGAATCAAAAGATTTTTCATTCGCCAGTCGGGCAGCGGCTGGGCCGAAAATATCGCGGGCGTGAAAAGTGGAGGATGCCCCCTCCGTCGGAATCGCCAGGGTTCGGGCCTCCGCCAGACCCTCTCGCGCGAGGACCTCCGTTAAGATTCCGTTGTCGGGGGCGAGGTAGAACCGGCCCGCTTGAGTTCGAACGGCGAGGCCCGCTCGGGCAGAGCCCACCGTCGGATCGACCACGGCGATGATGATAGTGCCGGAAGGAAGAGTGCGGGTCGACTTGGCGAGAAGATAAGAGGCGGCTGGAATATCGAAGTCCGCGTTGGCGTGGGATAGGTCGAGGATTTCAGCGGTGGGGGAGACCGTTTTAATCGAGCCTTTGAGCTGGGCGACATAGGGGTCACTGGGGCCGAAGTCGGTAAAGAGAGCAATGAGCGAGTGCACGGGGCGGGAAGATTGGCATCCGGTGAGAAAGGGGAAAAGCGCAAGAAGTGGCCCGAGAGGGATCAGAGCGGATCGCATGGGCTACCTTTTTTGGGAGTCGCTTGAATTGATCAGCTCCCAGAATTTTGGATTTTCGGCAAGAACCTCATCCTCCGAGAGGGGAAGTTGGGAGCGAAAGGCGAAGTCTTTCAGGGAGTTTTTGTGCAGAACGCGATGGATGACCAGCCCAGGGGAGGTCTTTTCAAAATAGATGCGATATTCGCCCGCGCGATACCGGTACAGGGTGCGATCGGGTCGGCGGACGATACCAAATCGGTCCGGATGTTTCTCCAGAAAATCGGCGGTGAGGACATCGAACTCCCGCAAAACCTCCACCTGAAGGGGCGTGGGCAATTGCGTAATTTCGGCAGAGCTGGCGGGAGTAAAGATGATCTGAAACGAGGCCATATGAGGAAATAGTAATCGGGTGATGGGGGTGAGGTCGAGGCTGGAGGCGACGGATTGAGCGTGCGTCATGAGGGGAAACTCCTTAGAGCCAATAGGGTGAAAGTGCATCCAGCAGGTCGGTTCATTGTGATGGGTTTACCTGGCCCGGAATTGACGGACGGCTTGAGGGATCTGATTCGGAGAGTTCAGCCGGGGGGATTTATTTTTTTCACTCGGAACATGGCAGAGGCGGGACAGTTTCATGGCTTGGTCAGGGAGTGCGCCGAGTTGGTGGCTCATCCTACGATTATGACGGTGGATCAGGAGGGGGGTCGGGTGGCGAGGTTAGCGGCGATGGGGGAGCGTCCGGCTTCGGGTGAGGAGTTAGCGAAGGCTGGAAAAGAGGAGTGGTTTTACGAGCATGGTCGTTTGACGGGGCGGGTGATGAAGTTGGTCGGGCTGAATCTGAATCTGGCGCCCGTGCTGGACTACGCCCCTCCCGAAAGGGCGGGGATCGATAATTCTCTGGCCGGCCGCTGTTTTGGGCAGAATCCACCGGAGGTGATTCGGCGAGCTGGAGAATTTCTGAAAGGAATGCAGGAGGAGGGAGTCAAAGGAACGGGGAAACATTTTCCGGGATATACTTTCTGCGGATTAGACCCGCATGGGGATTTGCCGCTGGTGGATCGGACAAGGGCGGAGATGGAGGAGGAGCTTTCGGTTTTTCGTGAGGTGGGGCAGCGGTGCGATTCGATTATGGTGGGCCACGCCCAATTTCCTGCGTGGGGGAGGGATTCTGGCCCCGCCAGTTTAAATCGGGGCATTGTCACGGGATTGCTCAAGGAGGAGCTCGGCTATCGGGGGCTGGTCATGACGGATGATTTGGAGATGGGGGCGATTGCCAATCGGTATGGCAGTGCGGAAGCATCGAGGCGGGCCATACGAGCGGGGGAGGAGATCTTGCTCATCTGTCACAATCCCGCGTGTGTCGAGATTGCGCGGGACGCATTGGCGGAGATGCCTGAAAAAGAGTGGGCGGGGGCGCAGGAATCGGTGGAGAAGTTTGGCCGAACACTTTGCAGGCCGCCGGATATTTTCGATGAGGAAGGTTGGAAGGAAGCGAATGAGGCGACGAAGGTGTTCAGGGAAAAAGTGAAGGGGATTGGGTAAAACTTTGCGATCCATGCTCTAGCAGATTTCTGAATTTAGCCGGACGGTAGCTACGGTCCGTTCGGCAGAACAAAATCAGTCCATGTGCTTCCGGCAGGCAGTGGACTACGGATTGGAGATTTTCAGGGAGGCGGGGAAAAGGGTGGAGCGGATGATTCGGTAGATGTCGGTGTTGTCGATCGATCCGTGGACGAGTTCGGATCGGTAGCCATCCGCTCGGACGACGACGTCGCCCCCACCGTCGTACGGGCTTGCCCAGGCGATGGCAAAGGCGTGGGTTTGGCCGGCGGCATCGGGAGCAGAGAGGAAGGGCTCTGTGGCCGGTCCTTTGGACCCGTCCAGCGGGGTGCCGTGCTTGGGTATAGTGGGCGGTAACTTTTTCCCTGGGGTGAGCAGGGGATGGCTGGGGGGTGCACCGATGATTTGCGGCCCCGATGCCTCGCTATCCGCCGCCACCAGAAGAAGTGTTTTGGGGTGTTTCTGAATAAAGTCGCGCGCCACTTGGATGCCAGCATCCGCACGGCGGACCGCCTCTAACATTCCCTCTGCGTGGTTAAAATTAGAAAAGTTATCGGTGCCCTCCTCCTCGGCGACGAGAAAAAATCCCTTTGGATTTTTACTCAGGATGCGGAGTGAGGCCTCAATCATTTCGGCAAAAGTTGGGGCGTTCTCATCATAGAGAGGAAGCTTCTCGGCCCGAGTTTTGGCGGCTGGCCCATCGTGATAAGTGTCCTCGGCAGCGAAGAGGCCTAAAAGTTTCTCCACGCTCGGGGAAAGTGCGGCGAGCTCTTGCTTGTTAAAAACCACTTCGTAGCCGAGAGCTCGAGCCTCGGCGATGAGGTCTCGTCCATCTTGACGACGTCCGGGGCCGTGTCGGCCAGGTACGCCTTTGGGTAAAAAGAGGGATTCACCCCCACCCAAAATGATTGGGGTTTGGGAGGCGAGGATTTGCGAGACAATCTCCTCTTCGTCGGCCCGGCGAGGGACGCTGGCGAGGAAGCAGGCGGTACCAGGTTCGGCGAGGTGACCGGTGTTGACGATTCCAGTGGAGAAACCAGCGGCGGCAGCTTCGCGGAGGAGACTGAGGCGTTGGCCAGAGGGAGTGAGCGGAATTTGATCGGCATCCATGCCGAAGGCGGACTGGTTTACTTTTACGCCGTAGGCATAAATCGTGCCGCCGGCGTTGGAGCTGGCCCCGAGGGAATCGCGCAGGTGAGTGCGATAGAGTGCGATGGCAGGAAGACGATCCCAAGCGAGTTGGCCATCGGGCCCCGCCCAGCGAATTCGTCCTGCACTCCAGTGAATCAGGCCAGTGCCATCGGGATGAAGAAAAATTACACTTCCAGGCCGTGGGGTGGTCTCAGGGGAGCAGGAAAGAAGAAGTGCAATCGCAGGGAGTAACAAATGAAGGATTCGATGCACGAGCGGAGTTTACCATCGAAAAGAACGAGCACACCCCAGAATTAACCACGGATCGCAAATTAGTACTCTTACTCTGAGAAAGTAGTGATTGTGATGAATCTTGAAAAACTTGGGGCGAAGCACGAGCTTTTAGGATCGGGAAAAGAACTAGAACAAATTGCAAAGCATTATAGGCAAACAGTTTAACGATACGGAGATCATATCCCGGGTCTGGCGTGGCGTCACAAAATTGTTGCAAAAAAAATATTGAAAAAAATAAATGTAGGGTATGTTTAGAGTATTCATATGAGCTTTTTGAAGATGATATTTGCGACTCGGTCGGTCAGGCACAAAGGGGCGGGAGTACCGAGCGGCAGATTGATGGAGGTTCGTGCGGTCATCTTATTCTTTGTCGCCTTGGCTGTGGCCATGGGGGGATGGGCTTGGATGAAGAGGGCAGAGAGTTACTCGTACGTTACGCCGAAAATCGATCAGATCTCCACCGCAGCGGGCAAGAATTAGAGAGCTGGCCCCATAAGAGGGCGAAACAGCTTTGACAAAAAAGCTGTAAAACATAGTATTACAAGATGATCAAGGCGATTACGAAAATTGGAAATTCGCAGGGCATTATTTTTGATTCTGCCTTGATGGAGTTGACCCATCTGAAGGTTGGGGATGAGGTCACAGTGAGTTATCATGAGGGTGGCTCGATTGTCCTCACTCCAATCCATCCGCGAATCTCGAAAGAGGTGGTTTCGGGAGTCATCGAAAAAACGATGAAGGATTATGCCAAGACAATGAAGAAGCTGGCGTGAGTGCTACGCCAGAAGACTGCTTTCATCTCACGGTCGAAATTGTCAGGGAGATTCACCAAACGGCCATCCGGGACTTTGGTGGATCCGACGGAATACGGGAAAACGCTCTGTTGGAATCAGCCGTGGCTGCTCCTCAGGCGACCTTTGGCGGAAAATCGATTTATGCATCACTGACGGAGATTGCGGGAGCGTATTTATACTATCTTTGCCGAAATCATCCATTTCTGGACGGGAACAAGAGAACAGCATTGGGCGCTTGCTTGGTTTTTCTGCGGCTGAACGGAGTAGAAACAAAACCGGACGGACCAGAGTGGGAACAGCTCGTTCTGGATGTGGCAGCGAGTCGGATCAATCGGGAGGAAACGACAAAGAGATTAGGGAAGGTGTTAGGCTAGTATCTTACATTTAAAAGGTATAGGCCTTCAGCGCCCTACTTCGTCCCGCGGTTACGGGACTTCGAAGGGCCGTGAATTTAGTATCTTACATTTAAAAGGTATAAGCCTTCAGCGGGTGCGGTGGGAGGGGCGGTGGAGCGGGAGCGCGAGTGGAGAATCTTTTTGAGTTCGGTGGGGTTGAGTCTGCCTTGGCCGACCTTGACGAGGGCACCGACCATATTCCGAACCATCCGATAGAGAAAGCCGTCGCCCTCGAAGGTCAGTTCCAGAACACCGCTCTTTTTCTTCACGATCCGAATGGAGCGAATATGGCGAATGGTCGATTTTCGTTCGTATCCCGGGTTGGAGGTAAAGGCCGCGAAGTCGTGTTTCCCGGTCAGAATCTTGGCGGCTTGGCGCAATGAGGTGAGATCGAGGGGGCGCGGGACGTGCCAAGCTCGTCCGATTTCGAGCGGGTGAAGAGGGTCTGTGTTGGCGATGCGGTAAAGATAGGATTTTCCCTTGGCCGAGAAACGGGCGTGAAAGCCTGGTTTTTCGCGGCGGACGGAGAGGACTCGAGCCCCGGCCGGGAGATGAAAGTTGAGGGCTTTCGCTAATATGGCGGGAGGATGCAGGGGGGGGATTTCGCAGGAGGCGACTTGGCCGAGGGCATGAACGCCCCGATCAGTTCGGCCGGATCCTGCCACGGCCACTGGGCGGTTGAAAATTTTCTGCAGGGCTTTCTCGAGGGCGAGTTGGACGGTGGGATCGGGGTCTTGGCGTTGCCAACCAAAGAAGTCTTCTCCGCGGTAGGCGAGAAGGAGACGGTGCGGAACCGTCTTCATGCAGCGATTAGTGCCGGCCGTCTTGCAGCCAGAGATCGTCGAAGTAGTAGGTGAAACCGGCAAACCCACCGTAAGCGTTGACCCCTTCGTTGCGGGCCGAGGTGTTGGCGTTGGAGATATGTTGAAATGCGCCTTCGATATTGAAGGTGAAATTATCGGTAATGAGGAATTTTAGTCCGCCGGAAAATTGCGGGGTGAACTCCCAATTGCCGCCGATGGCATGTTGGTTCGACCCGTTTCTGGCGTTCGTGTAGACGATACCGGCCCCGCCCTGAACGTATGGGACCACGATCCAGTTGGGCTGAACAAAGTTGTAGCGGACGAGGCCAGTGATTCCGACCATGTAGGTTCCAAAGCTGTGCCAGATATAAGATCCGGTGGTTTCGAAGATGGCTTCGAAATTTCCGCGCAGAGGGCTATCGAGATCGGCGCAAGGGCCCCAAGAGTTGGGGGA
>CAMCFB010000033.1 GCA_945874125.1 Verrucomicrobia subdivision 6 bacterium
TAACCCCAGAAGAGGCAGCTCCCGTGAAGAAGGAAAAGAAAGGGACGAAGGCGAAAGCCGAGTCGAAGGCATAGAACGTTATGGGACAAAAGACACATCCGATGGGATTTCGTTTACCGCTCCGGCGCAACTGGAGCTCGGTCTGGTACGCGAATAAGAAAAATTTCCCGATCTTTTTGCATGAAGATTTCCAAATCCGTGCCTTTATCAAGAAGCGTTTGGAAAGTGCGGCTATTTCCAAGGTGGTGATTGAGCGGGCCTCGAATCGGGTTCGGGTGACTCTTCACACCGCCCGTCCTGGGTTGGTCATCGGTCGCAAAGCCAGCGAACTGGACAAGCTCCGCGAAGATACGCAGGCGTTGACGCCGAATCGTGAGCTATTGATCGATGTGAAGGAAATTAAGAATCCCGAGTTGGACGCCCAACTTGTGGCAGAAAATATTGCGGTGCAGCTGGAACGTCGTGTTTCTTATCGCCGAGCGATGAAGAAGGCTTTGCAGACCACGCTCGATTTCGGTGCGGCCGGAGTCAAGGTTCGGGTGGGCGGTCGACTGGGCGGGGGTGAAATCGCGCGAACGGAGCAGTATCATGAGGGGAAAGTCCCTTTGCACACCCTTCGGGCGAACATCGACTACGGCTTTGCCGAGGCTCACACGGTGGCTGGCAAAATTGGCATCAAGGTGTGGATCTGTTTACCGGAGGAGTCGGCCTAAACGGCTGGCAGGAACATTATGGCTCTTGTCCCCAAACGAGTTAAATTCAGGAAAACCCAGCGAGGAAGCCGCAAAGGCTTCGCCACGCGTTGCATTACTTTGGCCTTTGGTGCCTTTGGGTTGCAGTCTCTCGACCGTTGCTGGCTGACTAATATCCAGATTGAAGCGGCCCGGGTTGCGCTGACCCGAAACATGAATCGGAAGGGAAAATTGTGGATTCGGATTTTCCCAGACAAGTCGGTCACGGCCCGGCCTCCGGAAACGCGGATGGGTAAGGGCAAAGGGCAGCCTGAGTTTTGGGTGGCAGTTATCAAGCCAGGGACTATCCTTTTTGAGCTCGACGGCCTTTTGGAGGCCGACGCGAAGGAGTGTTTCCGACTGGCCGCCAGCAAGTTGCCGATGGCTACTCGTTTCATTACCCGAGAAAGGAAGTTAGTATTTTGAAGATTGAAGAATTTCGTGGGTTAAAACCCGCTGAGTTGGATCGCAAGGCGGAGGAACTTCGCCGGGAGCGATTCCAGCTTCGTATTCAGCAGCAGGTCGGTCAGGTGGAAAAACCGAGCCGCCTGCGTGAAATCAGGAAGACGATCGCACGCATTGAAACGGCGCGTTCGGAATCCCGCTTGAGTACGGCGGCGAAAGGAAAGTCATGAGCGAGGCACCGGTTAAGACAAGCGTTCTGAAAGAGCGTGTGGGCGAGGTGGTATCGGCCAAGATGGAAAAGACCATCGTGGTGCGAGTCGAACGTCGCATGCCCCACCCGAAGTATAAAAAGATCATTCGCCTGCAGAAAAAGTTTTATGCCCATGACGAGGAGAAGAAAGCCAAGCAGGGGGACACCGTCCGCATTATCGAGTGTCGCCCCCTGAGCCGGTTAAAGCGTTGGACCTTGGTGGAAGTTGTGAAAAAAGCGGAAGCACCTTTGGAGGTTGTGGTATGATCCAGATTCGCTCTTGGCTGAATATTGCCGACAACACGGGAGCCCGTAAGGCTACCATGATCGGCGTGATTGGTCGGAAGACCTTGATCGCCAAAATCGGGGACATTGTGACGGCCAACGTGAAGGAAGCAGCTCCCGATGGAACGGTGAAAAAAAGTGAAGTTGTTCGGGCGGTGATTGTGCGAACGAAATATCCCATTCGCAGAAATGATGGCTCGTATCTCCGCTTTGATAGCAACGCCGCGGTGATTATTGATAAGGACTCGAATCCTCGCGGCACGCGCATTTTCGGACCCGTGGCACGCGAATTGCGCGAAAAAAACTTCATGAAGATCGTCTCGCTTGCGCCGGAGGTTCTCTAAAATTACGTTATGAATCGATTCCACGTTCACAAAGGGGATGAAGTTGAGGTGATCAGCGGCTCGCAAAAGGGTCGTAAAGGCAGGGTACTGGAAGTGAAGACCGACTCCCTCCGCGCGCTGATTGAGGGCGTCAATCTGATCAAGAAGCATGTTCGTCCGACGCAGGACAATCCGAAAGGCGGCGTGATGGAGCGGGAAGGCACGATTCATATTTCCAATTTGCGGCTAGTCAATCGTCCTAAGGCCGCTCGCACGGAGAAAAAGAAAAAGGAAAGTAAGGGAAAGAAGTAGGCCATGGAAAACGACCTGAAAGTTCATTATTTGAAAAGTGTTGTGCCCGCGATGATGAAAAATCGTGGCTACGTCAATCTTCACCAAGTCCCGAAACTGGAAAAGATTGTGCTCAACTGTTCCGTCGGATCCCTGACGGACATCAAGGTGGCGTTGGAGGATGCGGTGCATGATCTGACGATGATCACGGGGCAGAAACCGATTAAGACGAAGTCCAAAAAGAGCATATCGAACTTTAACCTCCGCCTTCACCAGGAGATTGGTTGTAAGGTGACGTTGCGAGGAAAAATCATGTATGATTTCCTCCTTCGTTTTATTCGGGCGGCTTTGCCACGGATTCGTGACTTCCGTGGTATTCCGAACGGTGGTTTTGATGGTCGGGGCGGGTACACCCTAGGGGTGAAGGATCATTCCATATTCCCTGAAATTGAAATTGATCGAGTGAAAAGAAATTTGGGCTTCGATGTTACGTTCGTTACATCGGGCAAGGACAGGGAAGAGACTCGGGAGATGCTTTCGTTGATGGGGATGCCCTTCATCGTGAGAACCCAAGACGCCGCCAAGACCGGCAATAAGGAGACGACAGATGGCCAAGAAGTGTTGGCGGCTTAAGCAGAAAAAGACCCCCAAGTTTTCGACCCGGAAATACAACCGGTGTTCGATTACCGGGCGGCGTCGTAGTTTTATTCGGCGCTTTGGGGTGAGTCGTATCCAATTTCGCGAAATGGCGCTGCGGGGTGAATTGCCGGGCGTGACGAAAGCGAGCTGGTAGTTTTATGGTAACCGATCCTCTGGCTGATTTTCTGACGCAGATACGCAATGCTTCGACCGCTGGGCTAAAAACAGTCAAGGCGAAGCACTCGAAGATGCGGGGCAGCGTCCTCTCCATCCTGAAGAAGGAAGGTTTCATCGAGGATTATGAGTTAAAGAAAGACGGCGAACATACCGATTTTCATATTGCGATGAAAACGGGAACGGTCCGTAGCGGGAAAGCGATTACTTGTATCCGTCGGTTGTCCAAGCCTGGATTGCGACGCTATGTGGGGGCCAAGGAGATTCCGAGGTATTTAGGTGGACTAGGTGTTTCGATCCTGTCCACCCCGAAGGGTGTGATGTCTGGGGAAGAGGCCAAAAAGCAAAATGTAGGCGGGGAGTTGCTCCTCGTGGTCTGGTAATATGTCGCGCGTAGGTAATCAACCGGTTTTGGTCCCCGCCAATGTCAAAGTGGCGATGCAGGGCAGAAATCTCAAGGCGGAGGGGCCGAAGGGGAAGCTCTCTTTGGATTTGCCCCCGATGATCAATGCGAAGTTGGATGCGGGGAAAATTCAGCTGACGCGGGACAATGAGGAGCGAATGTCTCGCTCCATGCACGGGTTGGCTCGTAGTTTAGTGCAGAACGTCGTGACGGGGGTGAGCGTGGGGTACAGCAAGAATTTGGAAATTCATGGCGTTGGTTTTAAGGCGAATGTTCAAGGGAAGAAGTTGGTTTTGAATTTGGGAAAGTCGCATCCGATCGAGTATCCGCTTCCCGCTGAAATTAAGGTCACCGTGACAGACAATACTCGCCTGCTGGTGGAAGGTTCCGACAAGCAGCTCGTCGGAGCGGTCTGTGCCGATATCCGCGGGTATGCTCCGCCCGAGCCGTACAAGGGCAAAGGAGTTCGTTACGCGGGCGAAACGATCCGCCGAAAGGAAGGCAAGACTGCGCAAAGCAAGTCTGCCTAAAACTAAGTTATGCCGAATCCATCTAAATTACGTCGGGAACGAAGAGTTCGAATTCATAAACGGATTCGTCTCCGTCTTCGTGGGGATGCAACCAAGCCACGGCTTTGTGTGTCTTTCAGTGGAAAAAATATTTATGCCCAAGTTGTCGATGATCACGCCGGCAAGACGTTAGCTTCGGTTTCGACGTTGGAAGAGTCCCTGAAGAAGGGGGTTCGGGCGAACGTGGCCGGTGCGGCCAAAATGGGCAAAGAGGTGGCCGAGCGTGCTTCGAAAAAAGGGATTTCCGCGGTGGTCTTCGATCGCGGCGGGTTTTTGTATCATGGCAAGGTCAAAGCCTTTGCCGAGGCGGCTCGGCAAGCTGGTTTGAAATTCTAAGAGGTATAAGGAATGAGTGAAGTAATCCCCACTGTTGAAGAACCAATCCTTCCTGCGGAAGCGATCGTCGAAAAAGCGTTTTCCAAGACTTCCGAATTTATTCCGAAGTCGGAACCCACCACAAATCGGCGGGAGCGAACACGGACACCGTCCGATATGTTTGAGAAGGTCGTTTTCGTGAATCGTTGCGCCAAGGTGGTGAAGGGTGGCCGCCGTTTTAGCTTCAGTGCTCTGCTGGTGGTCGGTGATAAAAAAGGAAAAGTGGGGGTGGGGTTTGGCAAAGCGAGGGAGGTGTCGGAGGCGATTCGCAAGGGAACAGAGAACGCCAAGAAGAATCTTTTTGCCTATAACATTGGACCCAGCACGTTGCCCCATGAAGTGAATGGTTCGTTTGGAGGGGGTCGTGTTCTCCTTCGGCCTGCTTCCCTCGGAACGGGGCTGATCGCCGGGGGTGGTGTGCGATCGGTGTTGGAGGCGGCGGGGGTCAAAGATGTTTTGGCGAAATCGATGGGATCGAGCAATGCGGCCAACGTGGTCAAGGCCACCGTGGATGCTTTGTCGAAATTACGCACCCGAACTCAGATTTTAGAGCTGCGGGGCAAGAAGCGTCCGCCAAGGCCAGCGGCAGTGGAGGTGGCTTCATGAGCACAACGGTTCCACGGCCCGGGGCACGGCATCGGCGCAAGCGCCTTGGTTCGGGCGAGAGCTCGGGCAAAGGAAAGACCTCCGGAAAAGGGCATAAGGGGCAGAAAGCGCGTTCGGGGGGTAGTTTGCGTCTTGGATTCGAAGGAGGGCAGATGCCTCTCATTCGTCGAATTCCCAAGCGTGGGTTCAACAATGCAGTCTTCACCCAGAGGTACGCGCCGGTGAATCTGAACAGCCTAGATCTGTTCTCGGACGGGGCGAAGGTGGATGAAGCCGCTTTGCGTCAGGTGGGATTGGTCAAGGGGGATTGGGCAGGCATTAAGATTCTTGGTGGTGGAAAACTGAAACCTAAAAATCTGATCCTTGAGGTGCATGCGGCCAGCGGTTCGGCCAAAAGCGCTCTTGCGGCAGCGGGTGCCAAAGTCACCTTGCTGAAGTCGTAGCCCGGCCAAGGCGCCTTTTGGGCCATGCTCCACGCCCTCTTTAACTGTTTCAAGATTCCGGAACTCCGGCATCGGATTATCTTCACCCTCGCCTTGATTGTGGTGGTGCGGATTGGGGCATCGATTCCGTGTCCGGGGATCAACCCTCTGGTCTTAGGGGAATTTTTCCGTCAGGTGGTCGATCAGCAGGATCAGGGGAGTGTCATTGGGCTATTCAATCTCTTTAGCGGGGGGGCCCTGGAAAATTGCGCAATCTTTTCCTTAACGATCATGCCCTACATCAGTGCCAGCATTGTCATGCAGTTAGCCACTGGAGTGATCCCTTCGTTGGGTAAAATGGTGCGGGAGGAAGGCGGGCGTCAAAAAATCACCCAGTACACCAGGTTCGGCACGTTGGTTCTTTGTGTCGTGCAGGGTTATTTGTTGGCGACCAGTTTTGAAAATCCGACGCAGATTCCCATTTTTTCTGGGATTGACCAAGTCATCCAGAAGCTAGGGCCCTTGGTTCCCGAGCCTGGAATCGCATTCCGCGCCATGACGGTGATTACGCTGACGGCTGGGACGATGCTTTTAATGTGGATCGGGGAACAGGTGACGGAGAAGGGTATCGGAAACGGTATTTCGCTCGTCATTACGATTGGAATTGTGGCGCGTTTACCGGCGGCTCTGGTGGCGGGTTGGCAGGTGTTTGTTCCTCCGGCGGGCAGTGGTCGTGAGCCCATCAGCCCTTTCATCTTGTTCCTTTTGCTGGCGTTTCTTTTTGTGGTCATCGCTTCGACGATTGCCCTGACGCAGGCATTGCGGAAAGTGAGTGTGCAGTACGCGAAGCAGGTCCGTGGCAATCGAGTGTATGGGGGTCAGACCTCCTTTTTGCCTTTGAAGGTGAATTATGCCGGAGTCATGCCGATCATCTTTGCCAACGCGATCCTGCTCTTTCCGGCAAGCATCATTGGATTTCTTTTCCCCGGCTCACCCACCGCGAATCGGATTGCGGCCGCTCTGGCCACCGGGACACTTCATTATGTTTTGTACGCGGGAATGATCTTTTTCTTCTCCTACTTCTGGGTGGCGATGGTCTTTAATCCAATCCAGATTGCGGACGACATGAAGAGGCACGGTGGATTTATTCCCGGGATTCGACCTGGGGAAACGACGGCGCAGTTTTTGGATTATGCGATGACTCGCCTCACCTTCGCTGGGGCAATCTTTCTTACGGCCTTGGCGGTTTTGCCGATGTTGGTTCAGAATTTTCTGGGAGTACCGAGCATCACGGCACAATTTTTCGGGGGGACGGGGCTACTCATCATCGTCGGCGTCATGTTGGATACGATGCGCCAAGCGGAGACCTACCTTCTGCAGAGACATTACGACGGGTTCTTGAAGAAGGGGCGGATCAAAGGCCGGACCTCGGGCAGTGTGGGTGGAACGGCGCAGACGATTTCGGAACGGCAGATCGCTTGGCTTTTGGTTTTGATCGCGATGATCGCTTTGGGCGGAATCGTGTTGTCGCTGCGCTAGGGCCCCCTGGGCCATGCCCATTATTCCCATCAAAGATGCGGCGGGAATCGCTGGAATGCGCGCCAGTTGCAGGTTGGCTCGGAAAATCCTGGAAGAGTTGGTTGGTCGGCTGGAGCCTGGGCGAACCACCGGAGAAGTCGATCGGTGGGCGGGAGAGGTCATCGCAAAGAGTGGAGCGAGGAGTGCATTTCTTGGGTATCGCAAATTCCCTGGGCAGCTGTGTATTTCAGTGAACGAGGAGGTGGTTCATGGCATCGGTGGTTCCCGCCGATTGGCCTATGGGGATGTCGTGAAGTTGGATGTGGGAATTATTTTAGACAATTGGGTCGGGGACACAGCCACTACTGTGGGAATTGGGGCGATCACACCATCGAGGCAGCGGCTTTTAGAGCGGACGGAAGCCGCCCTTTTTGCGGGCATCGCGGCGGCTCGTGGCGGCAACAAACTGGGGGAGATCTGCCACGCGGTGGAGAGCACGGTGAGGAAGGCAGGATATAGTGTCGTGAAGGAGTTTGTTGGCCATGGCGTGGGGAGAAAGCTTCATGAGGAGCCCCAAATACCAAACTTCGGAAAAGTAAATTCAGGTCCGGTTCTGCGTCCAGGCATGACCTTGGCCATTGAGCCGATGGTGAACGAGGGCACGGAGGAGATTCGAATTTTAAAAGATGGGTGGACGGCGGTAACGGTCGATCGTCGGGATTCCGCCCACTTCGAGCATGTGGTTTTGATCACGGAGGGGGAGCCTGAGATTTTAACAACCTCTCCATCAGCAAGTTGCAATGTCAAAGCAGCCGCCACTGTTTCAACGAGCTAAGAGAGCGAGAAAAGAGTGCCGATATCTTTGAGAGAAAAGGGCTTGCCTAGATCGTTCTAGTTCGATAATATTTCAAGCTATTTATTGTATGAGAGTACGTGCATCTATCAAACGTCGGACGAGTGACTGCCAAGTGGTGCGTCGTCGCGGTCGTATCTATATCATCAATAAAAAGAACCCACGGTTGAAGCAGAGGCAGGGATAAAAGTATGCCGCGTGTTTTAGGTGTGGATATTCCGGGGGAAAAGAGGGCTGAGTTTAGTCTTCGTTATGTCTATGGATTAGGTGCCACGCGGGCGCGGCAAGTGGTGGAGGAAGCAGAAATTCCGACCGATTTACGAGCCAAAGATTTAACGGATCAGCAGATCAATCGGATTATTGGGGTGATTCAACGGAATCGTTTTTTGATCGAGGGAGATTTACGGCGAGACACGCAGCAGAATTTGAAGCGACTGCAAACGATCAACTGTTATCGCGGGATTCGGCATCGCAAAGGATTGCCCGTCCGTGGACAACGGACCTCGACCAATGCCCGCACCCGTAAGGGACCGAGAAAGACAGTGGGTGTAATCCGAAGCAAGGACGCGAAAGCGGCCAAGACCTAAATCGTATGAGCGAGAACGAAAAAAAACCGGACGCGAAACCGGACGCGAAACCAGAGGCGAAGGCCAAGGCCCCCGCCCCCGAAGGTGGCAAATCAAAAAAACCAAAAGGCAGTAAACCTTCTGGTGGTGCGAAGGATGGTGCAAAAAAGGAAGAGGTGATTCTTTCTCCGGAAAGTCTGACTCTGGACGGTTTGGAGGACGCCTCGAAGATCAAGATCCCGAAGATTAAAGGGGCGAAACAGATTGCGAATGGGGTGGCCCATATTTTGGCGACGTTCAACAACACGGTCGTTTCGATTACGGATTTGAAGGGAAATGTGATTGCTTGGTCGAGCGCGGGCAAAATGGGTTTTCGGGGTTCGAAAAAGTCGACCGCTTATGTGGCTCAAGTGGTAGCCCAGGATGCCAGTCGCCAAGCGATGGCGCACGGTTTGAAAGAAGTGGAAGTGCGGGTCAAGGGGCCAGGCATGGGTCGGGAATCGGCCGTGCGGGCGCTCCAGGCGGTTGGCTTGGAAGTGAGTATGATTCGGGACGTGACCCCTGTTCCCCACAACGGATGTCGGATGCGCAAGGCGAGAAGGGTTTAAAGGATAATTTTATGGCACGTTATACCGGCTCAAGAGACAAGATTAACCGTCGATTTGGTCAGCCGATTTTCGGCCCTTCCAAGGCTTTAGAGCGTCGGAATTTTCCTCCGGGGGTGCACGGAGCCAAAGGTCGCAGAAAGCAGTCTGATTTTGCCATCGCGGTCGGGGAAAAGCAGAAGATGAAGTATAGCTACGGAATTTTGGAAAAGCAGTTCCGCTTGTATTACCAGAAGGCGGTGCAGAGCCGTGGTGTCACTGGGGAAAAACTCCTCCAGCTTTTGGAAACACGCCTCGATAGTATTGTGGATCATTTGGGGTTTGCCTCCACGAGGCGGAGTGCTCGTCAAATGGTTTCGCACGGCCACATTGCGGTGAACGGCAAGAAGGTCTCGATCCCGAGCTATGGGTGCCGGGCAGGGGATGTAGTCGAGGTCAGGGACAACCCGAAGTCCCGCCAGCTGGGGACCAATGCTCTGGAGAAAAGCCAGATTCGCCCGGTGCCGGATTGGCTCACCTTAAATAAAGAGCAATTCAAAGGAACGCTGACACGAATTCCGACTCGAGAAGAACTGAATCCGGTGGCCAACGAACAGTTGGTCGTCGAACTTTACTCTCGTTCGTAACACAACTTCATCACCCGCTACCGGTGATGAAAACAAACCACCAGCAGAATCGGCCGTCGGTCCCTCTCCCAGGTAGCGGGGAAGGGGAAACCCGGCCGGAAAGAGAGAAAAGATTATGCCACTACGACTAGGACGATTCGAACTGCCCAACCGGCTACAAAAGAATGAAGACACCGCCACGGAGACTTATGCCCAATTTACGGCGGAGCCTTTTGAGGCTGGCTATGGCACCACCTTAGGCAACTCTCTGCGCCGCGTCCTGCTGAGCTCGCTCGAGGGTGCCGCCATTACGAGCGTAAAAATCGCTGGGGTGCAGCATGAATTCAGCACGATCGATCACGTGGTGGAAGACATCACCGAGATCGTTTTAAATCTGAAGAAATTGAAATTCAAGCTCCCCAATCGTGAACCCCGTCTCTTGACCCTCAAGGTGAATAAGGAGGGACCGGTGACGGCTTCCGATATCGAATTGGATGCCGGGATTGAAGTCTTGAATCCGAAAGAGGTGATTTGCACCTTGGACAAGAAAGCGAAGTTCGAGGCTGAATTTGAAGTGCGCGTCGGTCGCGGGTATGCCACTTGGGAAGACAACAAGCGGGAAGATTCCCCCATCGGCCTAATCCCGGTGGATTCACTCTTCTCTCCTGTGACCAAGGTGAAGTATGAGGTGAAGAATACTCGTGTCGGCCAACGCACCGATTACGACAAGCTCGTGCTCGAGCTGTGGACGGACGGGCGCTTGACGCCGGACGAGGCTTTGCTGCACTCCGCCGGTATTTTGCGTCATCATCTCGATATCTTTGCCAACTTCGACAAAGAACCGATTGAGTTCGAAGATGTGAAGTTTGAGGCCCCGGTGGAAAATACGGCCCTGAAGAAGCTGTTGGCGATGAGCGTAAATGAGATTGAGCTCTCGGTGCGTGCGGCCAACTGCTTGAACAACGCCAATATCACCACCGTGGGAATGTTGGCCCTGAAGTCGGAAGCGGAGATGTTGAAGTACCGCAACTTCGGGAAAAAGTCCCTGAATGAGATCAAGGATAAGTTGACCTCTTTGGGTCTTTCCTTGGGCATGAAATTTGATGCATCCATGTTAACGATTCCAGTCGCGCCGGTCGAAGCGGCGGGGGCGAATGGCCAAGCATGAGACACCGTCAAAACACGACGAAGCTAGGTCGTACGTCCCAACATCGGGACAGCATGCTGGCCAATTTGGTCGGTTCGCTGATCCGTCATGAGAGGGTTCGGACGACGGTTTCTCGGGCCAAGGCGGCTCGGCCGGTCGCGGAGAAGCTGGTCACCCTAGGAAAAAAAGGAAGTCTGCACCATCGGAGGATGGCGATCTCTGCCCTCCATGAAACTGATCTGGTTCATAAATTGTTTTCGGAAATTGCTCCGCGATTTAAGGATCGTGCGGGTGGTTACACGAGAATTTTGAAGCTTGGCTATCGCCAAGGAGACGCTGCCCCAACGGCTCTGCTGGAGTGGGTGGTCCGGCCTGCCCCAGTGGTGGAGGCAGAGGATGACTCGGCCAAAGGAAAAGCGAAAGTGGGCAAAGAGGCCAAGGCCGAAAAACCCGTCAAACCGGCGAAGTCGGACAAGAAGAAGTAAGCTCGGGCAGGAATCAGCCTGCGACCAGACGATAGAGAATATAGGCCAAAAGAAGCGAGATGGCGGCGGCGGCCACGACTTTGCGTCGGGCGAGGCGACTCTCCACCAGAAGCATCGGGGCTTGCTTGACGCGGGACGAGGGTGAGACGGAGCGGATAGGTTGGTTTCGTCCGTTCGACACCATGGAAGCTTCCTCAACCAAACGACGAGAGGTTTGGCCTAAGCGGGATGATTCTCGGTTGATGCGGCGCATCTCCTCCCGAATGGGATCCCGTTTAAAGCTGGGTACATGCATCCATAAGATGTAGAGGCACAATGATTGAAATCAAGATTCAGGATAAAAACTGTTCACTCATCGTGGGAGTAAGTGAGTGAGGTCGGGAGGCGTCCGACCGACAAAGGTTATTTGAGGAGCTGAAGAAGAATCAGGCCAAGGGCCAGGGCAACAATGAGGGGAAGGTTGAAGGCCAATCCCCGGACAAAGTTCGTCGAGAACGAGTCGGGCTGATTGGCCAGGGCAGAATCTCCGCCCTCGGGTTGGTCGGTGCCGAGATCGAGGTCGCGCCCTCGCAGCGCATCAATTTTGGCGCGGGACTGGGTGTAAATCGCCTTGGCTTGGTCGACCTTCGCGAGGGATTTGGAGAGTTCCTCTTCGATGCCGGTGGCGGACCATTCGGAGGGATCGATGCTGGTAATTTGCGAAAGTTGCTCGCTGAAAATCTGCCGAGTCTCATGCATCTGCTCGACCTCTTTACGGCCTTGATCCTCGGCTCGTTCGAGAATGACGATTCCGCGCAAAAGATTGTCCCGAATATTTTTTTGGCCGAGGAGGAGCTCTTGTCGACGGGTGCTGAGTTCCTCGAGCTGTCTTCTTCGGCTTTCGAGATCTTGCTGTTGTTTCTGAAGTTGAATGAGGGCGTGCTGGCTATTCTGGAGCTCGGCGCTGATATCCTCGAGGGGACCACCCGCGGGCAGGGGGAGATCCTGCTGATCTTCCGAAGTGGAGCGGGGTCGGCTCATGGAATGGTGATGACGGTGCCGATCTTCAAATTCCGGTCATCGAGCCCTGGGTTGGCCGATTTAATTTTGGCAATCTCTTCATTGAGATCGAGTGAGGCTGGATAATATTTTCGAGCAAGCTTCCAAAGGGTATCTCCCTTTCCGATGGTGTGCTGTTTGGCGTCGCTGGAGGGCGTGGCCGCCTCGGCAGGGGCAGCGGGAGGTGTCACCGCTGGAACGGAGGGAATATCGCTCGCGGTATCGAGCGGTTTCGAGGGAGCTGTTCGCAGCGGCTTTTTCTCGGCACTGGGTGAGGCGGGAACGACAGCGGTGGCTTTGGGCGGGGTGGCAGCGCCAGCGGCTTGGGATACTTGGGCCTCTTTGGCGGCGAGAGTTCCTTGCAGTTGGGTGATCTGCTGCTTCAAATCCACATTCTCTTTGCTCATTTTGGCGATTTCGGCTGCGTTCTGCGGTCCTGAATTGGTGAGAGAGAGGGCAAAGTCGAGCTTGGCTTTTTCCATAGCGGCAACGACTTCTTCCCGTTCCGCGGCATTGGGACGGGCCTCGAGATATTTTTGATAAAAGTAGATCGCGCTGATGGGGTCACCCAGTTTATCACCGTAAAGAAGTCCGATTTGGAGATAGGCTTTGACGACGGAGGGGTTGACGGCGACGGCCTTTTCAAATTGCTTGATCGCGGCGGGGTAGTTGAGGTCGGCGACATCCTTGCTGGCTTGCCGAAAGAATGGGTTACGTTCGTCCTCGGCTTCGGAGCCAGAGGGGGCTTGGGAGCAGGAGGTGAGGGCAAGGGTGGCAAGGAGGGCCAACAGGGAGGATTGCTTCATCCGCATAGAATGTCTTGGGGACGGAATTTCGCAAGCCAAGGGTTTGCCTTGGCGGTTGCGACAACTTCCTCTATGATTTTCTTTCTCGGGGTCATAGCTCAGTTGGTAGAGCGCCTCAATGGCATTGAGGAGGTCTGGGGTTCGAATCCCCATGGCTCCATGAGCCATAAAAACAATTTCGCCAGAGGCGAAAAAAGGATGGGTCAGGGGAGGTTTTGCAGGGGACCAATCCCCATGGCTCCATGGTCGATCATCGCATTCGCGCACTCTTGGTATGTGGCAGAATTCCGCTATAAAAAGTCGATGGGCGATCCTTTAATTAGTATGAAGGGCAAGGTGGTCTTGATCACGGGGGCTACACGGGGCATCGGTCGTGCCGGGGCATTGCAGCTGGCAGCACTTGGTGCGGAGTTAGTTTTGGTAGGGCGGCACCGTGGTCGTTTGGAGGAGGTGGCTAGGAGCTGCAAAATGGCAGGAGCCCCCGAGGTGAGAAC
>CAMCFB010000034.1 GCA_945874125.1 Verrucomicrobia subdivision 6 bacterium
CCCCCGTCCGAACCAACCCCCGATCCGCCCGCTCCCCCAGCAAAAGCAAAAAGGCATCCACCAAAATCGACTTCCCCGCCCCCGTCTCCCCCGTCAACGCATTAAACCCTTTACCCAACTCCCAACTCAACTCCTCCACCACCGCCAGATTCTGAATCCTTAATCGCCTCAACATAACCCCCAAATACATAGCAGAAGAATTTACGAAGATAGGGAAAATCTTGCCCTTGTTTCGCCTCTCCCCAACCCCAAAGGAAAGTCGCCACTGACCCCTCCCCTCGCTATCAAAATCTATGCGTCTGACCTTTCTCGGCACCGGAACTTCCCAAGGCGTTCCCCTTCTCACCTGCTCCTGCCGCGTTTGCACCTCCCCCGACCCTCGCGACCGCCGCTTTCGCTCCTCCGTTTGGATCGAGGACGGCCCTCTCAGCATCGTCATCGATACCTCTCCCGATTTTCGCTCCCAAGCCCTCCGCGCCGCCATCCCCCGCCTCGATGCGGTCCTCTACACCCACAGCCACGCCGATCATATAGCCGGCTTTGATGATCTCCGCTCCTACTCCGTCAAAAACGGAAACCGCATCCCGATCTATGCCGATCCCTTTACTCTCTCCCGACTCGAAAAAGCGTTCGACTACGCTTTCAACCTCAAAGAACGCAGCCCCGCTTACGTTTGCCCCGAACCGCACTCCATCACCGGACCCTTCACCCTAAACTCCCTCACCTTTGTCCCACTCCCCGTCCCCCACGGCGCCATCACCACCACTGGATTCCGTATCGATCTCCAGGGAAAACCCCAGATTGCCTATTTGCCCGACTGTGCCGCCGTGCCATCCCCCATCCGCGATTTCATTCGTAACATTCCCATCCTCATCATCGATGGGTTGCGCGAAGACCCGCACCCCACTCACCTCACCATCTCCCAAGCCATCGAAATTTCTCAAGATATTCAAGCCGGACAAACGTGGCTGACCCACCTGACTCACCAAACCCTCCACGCCGAACGCGACGCCACCCTCCCCCCTCCCGTCCGCCTCGCCTACGACACGCTCCAAATCACCTTGTAATCTTCACTCCAAAACCTTTTTCCCCTACGGTCTCCTTTATGTTTTCTCTTTCGCCACGCCTCTGGATTCTTCTTCTCGCTCTCGGACAGGTGGGACAGGCCGAAAATCTCCCCCCGCCCCCCTCCCTAGGGCCCGACCTGTCCGCCCACACCGTCGTCGTTTTTAACCGTGCCGACCCCGACTCCCAATCTCTGGCCAATACCTATGCCAAAGCCCGCTCCATCCCCCCGGACCGAATCCTCGGACTCGACTGCCCAATAACCGAAGAAATCACTCGGGCCGAATTCGAAACCAAAATTCGCCAACCCCTCGACGAAATCTTTGTCGCCCGCGGTTGGTTGAAACGGAGTGAAACCATCCTCCCCAATCCCATCCTCGGGTTGCCCGACAACTTGCCCGTGCAACAGGCGCAAGAAAACCCCATCTGGATCATGGTTCTGATGCGGGGCATCCCCCTGAAAATTGCCGAAGATACCACCGTCCTTCCACCCGACGCGCTCATGGTCCAACTCCGCCCCAACGCCGCCGCGGTGGACTCGGAACTCGCCCTCCTTCCCCTTCGGGGTCTGCCCACCTACGGCCTGGTCTCCAACCCCTACTTCGCCGACAAACGCATTCGCCCCTTTACCCAGTTTTTCGCCAACTACCTCATCATGGTTTGCCGACTCGACGCCCCGACCCCCGAAATCGTCCGCCGCATGATTCAAGATGCCGTCGATACGGAAAAGACCGAGCTCACCGGGCGAGCCTTTTTCGATATCCGCACCATCGAGAAGAAAGATGACCCCTACCGCATGGGAGATGATTGGATCGAACAGGCCTCCGTCCTCTTTCAAGCCCGCGGTTTCGATATCGAAATCGATCGCAAACCAGAAGTCGCTTCGAAGTGGATCCCTTGGGATCAAATCGCCTTCTACGCTGGCTGGTACACCTGGAATTGCGAAGGCCCCTTCGAGCTCCCCACCACCCGCTTCCGGAAAGGTGCCATCGCCTACCACATTCACTCTTTCAGCGCCGATACCGTTCGCTCCGAAACCAAAAATTGGGTCGGCCCCCTCCTCGCCCACGGAGTCACCGCCACCATGGGCGCCGTCTACGAACCTTACCTCCGATTTACCCCAGACATCAGCCTCTTCGTCAGCGGACTCCTCTCAGGTCTCACCTTTGCCGAATCCGCCTACCAATCTCAAATTGCCCTCTCCTGGATGGTTACCTTCGTGGGCGACCCCCTCTATCGCCCTTTTCCACGCAACTTTTACGAAAACTTGGATGCCGCCCAAACCGCCAAATCGGCCAATCTCCCCTGGCTGCGGCTGCGAAAAGCCCGCCTCCTCGCCAACTCTGGCTCCATCGCCGAGACCCGCACTGCCATCAACCTACTCCTCGAAGATTTTCCGAAAAATAAAATTATCATGGAGGGCTGCGGCGACATCTACCGCGACCTGAACGAGAGAAAAGATGCCGCCCAACTCTATGAGGAGGAACTGGACCTGCTGGGTGAAAAAGAGGGGACCGATCGCCTTCGCCTGCTCATGAAGCTGGCCGAGGTGTTTCGGCGGGACGACAAAACAAAAGCTGCGCTCGAGATCTACGAAAAAATTGCCCAAGAATTTCCCGATGCAAATCGAGGAACTGGTATGGGCGATCGCGCGCTCTCCTTTGCCTCGGGCGAGGGAATTTCCGACCTGCCGCCCGCTCTCCTCGCTTATAAAAATGCCGTGGAAGAGGCTCAACTAGCCGCCGCCGTGGCCAAAGCCGCTGCCCAGCCGCCCGTGCAAATCAAACCCGAGGCCACGGCCGCAGATCAAGCCGCCGTTCTGAAAGCCGCTGGTTCCCGCCCCTCCACCCAAGACTCCACCACTCTCCCCGCTCCACCCCAAGCCCCCAAACCCACCACCAACTCCCCCACCCCTCCCTAGTTCATCAGCGCCACTCATGCTTGGGATACTTGCGCGCCAACTCCGCTCTCAATTTTGGGTACGTCTCTCTCCAAAACGATCCCAAATCCTTCGTTACCTGCAACGGCCTGCGGTTCGGCCCCAAAATCTCCACCGTTAACTCCACCTTGCCATCTCCAATCCGTGGCGTTTTCTCCCACCCATAGAAATCCTGAATCTTACCCGAGACTCTCGGCTCCCGCCCCTTGCCATACTCGATCTTGAGGGACTTTCCGCTGGCGATGTCCACCCGTTCGGGGGCCAACTCCCCCATTCTCTGAATTCTCCCCCGACCCAACCACTCCTGCATCGCCCCCACCGCACTCCTTTCGTTCGCCTGCCTCCACGTCAAACAACCCTCACACTGCATCTCTAAAACAAGCCTCTGCGCCTCCTGATTCCACTCTGGCCACTCTTCTTCCGCCGACCACCCCCGCACCGCTTCCAACCTTTCGACCATCCGATCCGCCTCCGCGCTCCACCCTGGCCAAACGCACTTTTTGTCCAACACCGCCTGCGCCAATACTTGGGCCGTCTCGGGTCCCGCCTCCACATCCCTTTTCTTCTCCTCCAAAATCAGATCCCGAAACTTTCTCGCCTCCACTTGCAAAACACGTCGCCCACTCTCCTCAAAGACCAGACCCCGACTCTCCGAGAAATCCCCCGGAAACATCTCCCGCAACCAATCCTCCTCCACCGCACTGACCAACCCCAGCATCACCTCCACCTCACCATCTGTTCGGCCAATCTCCTTCATCTCCGCCGCCACCACCAACGACCGATTCCGCACCACACTCTCTCGGCCAATCGATCCCCCCCTTCCCCCCAAAAGCCGACACCGCAAGGTTCCCCCATCCAACCGACGCGCCAAATGATCGGAAAACCCGGCCAAAATACACCTCCGCAACTTTTCTCCCGACGCCGGACTCTCCTCAATCTTCAACCCCATCACTTGCGACACACTGAGCAAACGATCCCGCACCGCCGCCGCCTCACGGGCCGAGCCTCCATGAATCCCCATCCGGCCACAAGCCCCCGGATGAAACTTCTCCCTCTCCGCAAAACGCAAAGCCCTCAACCAAACAAAGAGATCACTCTCCTCCTCCGCCTCCCACAAAATCTCCGCCCCCTCCCCCTTCCTTCCCGCCATCCTCTGCAACAAAGGCCGCCCCGAGAGAAGAGCTGCCATCCCCGCCGCCCCACGCAAACATCCCAGCGCCCCTGCCTCAATCAACATCCGCGCCAACCTCGGATGCACTGGCCAACCCGCCATCTTTTTCCCCGTCTCGGTTAACTCCCATCCCACCCCCTTCGTCGCTCCCAAATCCACTAACAATCGCTCCGCCCGCACCACCGAGCTCTCCTCGGGCTTATCCACCCAACGAAAATCCCGTAACCGACCCGCCCCTGCCGCGGCCAAGACCAAAGCCACTTCGGCCAAATCCAATCTCCGAATCTCCGGCTCCTCTACCTTCGGTCGTTTCGACCAATCCATCTCCGTCTCCAATCTCACACAAACTCCCGGCGCCGTCCGCCCCGCTCGGCCCGCCCTTTGCGCCGCCGCGGCGTGACTGATCCTCTCCACCAGCAGTGTCTCCAGTCCACGCCTCGGATCGTACTTCGCCATCCGCGCCATCCCGCAATCCACCACCGCCTTCACCCCGTCCAACGTGAGCGAAGTCTCCGCCACATTCGTCGCCACCACCACTTTCGGTCGATCATACTTTTGCAAAGCTGCATCCTGATCCTTCGGCGACATCTCCCCATGCAGCGGCAAAACCACCGCCTCCGATCGGCCTAACCTGCCCTCCAAATCTCTCCTCGCCCGACCGATTTCATAGCCCCCTGGTAAAAAAACCAAAACGTCCCCCTTGCCCGCCCGAATCAAACGCTCCGCCTCCCTCGCCGCCACCTCCGCACAACCCGAACCACTCAAATCCTCCCGCTGTTTCAAATACTCAACCTCCACCGGAAACATTCGCCCCTCCGACCGCAACACCTCCGCCCCGATCCGCTCGGCCAACTTCTCCGTCTCCAGCGTCGCCGACATCACGATGAGAATCAGATCTGGCCGCGCGCTCTCTTGCAGATCCAAAATCCGCCCCAAAGTGAGATCTCCGTACAGGTGCCTCTCGTGAAATTCATCACAAATCACCGCCTGCACTCCCTCCAGCCGTGGCCGCGAAATCATCTGCCGGACCAGCACCCCCTCCGTCACAAAACGAATCCGTGTCTCCCCCGAAGTCTGATCATCCAATCGAATCGTATATCCCACCTCCTTTCCCAAAGTCACCCCACGCTCCTCCGCCACCCTCTTGGCCAACATGCGGGCCGCAATTCTTCTGGGTTGCAAGATCACCGCCTGCCCCCGCTCCCCCAAAAATCCACCCTCGAGCAGCATTTGCGGAACCTGAGTCGATTTTCCCGAACCCGTCGGCGCCTCAATCACCATCCGCCTCCGACCCGCCCGCAGCGCTGCTCCTAAACTTTCTCGAATCTCCTCGATCGGTAAATGCGTGGCCACGGTTTCAACCTACCGAAAATCGCCTCAAAAGGGAGAGCGCAGCCTCAACCAACGGAAAACTACTTTGTTTGTTTCTTCCGCGGACGCCCGCCCGTCAACCAACCCGAGTCAAAATAGTCCTTCAATCCCAACTCCAAGGAGTACTTGGGTTGGAAACCCAAATCCCGTTTCGTGGCCGACATGTCCGCCTCCGTGTGCGGTTGGTAGAAGGGGTAGGGACATTCGAAATACTCCGGCTTGAGCTTGGTCCCCAACACCCCGTTCAGGCCTCCCACCATCTCATTAAAACTTCGCGGCTGGCCAGACCCTGCATTCCACACACCCGACTTGCCCGACTTCATCGCCGCCATCGTCAGCGCCACAATATCTTTCACGTAGACAAAATCCCGCTTCTGCTCCCCGCTCTTGAAAATTCTCGGCCGCTTTCCCAGCAACATCTGCCCCGCCAAATGCCAGGCCATGCTCGCTGGCACCCCTTTGTGTCCTTCCCGCGGGCCGTACACATTGAAGTACCGCAATCCACCGATCCTCCAAGCCGGCTCCTCCTCCTGAACTTTCTTGGCCAGATTTTCCAGCTGCACTTTCGAAAAGGCATACGCATTCGCCGGAGCCAGCGGATCCCCCACCCGATTCACCCCCGCACGGATGCCGTAGGTCGCCGCGCTCGTGGCATAGACGATCGGAGTTTTTTCGGGGCGCAAATACTCTAGCAGTCGGCGAAATCCCTCCACGTTGTCATGCGTCTGCATCCCCTGATCCTGCAGGGTTGTGTCCGTAATCGAGGCCAAGTGAAACATCGCCTCCGGCCTCCTTCCACGAAACTCCCCCTCCCAATCGAGCCGAGATATATCCGCCGCCACAAAATCCCCCCGGTACCCCTCCAAATTCAAAAACGACCCACTCCGAAAATCGTCCAAAATCGTGAGTTTGGCCGCAGGAAACTCCTCCTGCAGACGATGGACCAAGTTGGACCCGATAAACCCGCTCCCCCCTGTAATCCAAATACTCCTCATGGTTTTTAAGTATATATAGATAGAAAGTTATTCCCAAACAGAAAAATCGTGTCTAGAAGTGTAAAAGATACAGCCGATGACCCACTCTATACATCTACCTAGTAAAGATTTAAAATCGAAATATAGGATCGCGCTGGCCCTGTTTTTGGCTCTTTTTGGGTCACTCTATTCATCTTTACTCACAACTTGTTGGTCTGGGACAGAGGTGACCGCCCCATCTAACACTCTTTCTCCCCTCTCCGACACCGAATCGGTCCAAAACACTCTTTTTGGGGAAAATAAGGTTACTCTCACCGCCGAAACCGCCGGTCTGTTCTCCATCAACAACCCGAACGACTACATCTACCTTCCTCAACTGATCACGGTCGGGTGGCAGCTGGACGAAATCGGCAATGAAGGTTGGAATCGTGGCAACACCGAATTTCTTTTCAGCGGCATGTTCGCCCCCACTCTCCAAGGTCCCAATCCTTGGTTCGCCGGCGGCCTCTTCGGCCCACGCTACAACTTCATTCAACCCGACTGGCCTGTCGTCCCTTATCTCGAATCCCGCGTCGGTTTCCTCTTTACCCACGCCACCGGAGCACCTGAATCCCAAGGCCAAGATTTCTGCTTTAGCTTCACCATCGGGGCAGGGATCCGCATCCCCGTCATGGATCAACTTTCCGTTAACCTCGGAGTGATGTACCAACACATCTCCAACGCCGGCCTATCCGAGCCCCAAAATCAGAACGTCGGTCTCGACTCCATCGGCCCCACCCTCTCCGTCAGCTGGGCGTTTTAGTCTCGATCACCCGTTTTTTCTCTACTTATTCACATATCACTTGGGTTTCTTGAACCCACTCATATTCAGTGTTATACATATCAACTGCAATTCACATTTATGTCGTTCCTCCCAACTTATCCGCATATCACGTAAGCCCCTACTTTTATGCTCGAAACTCGCGATCTCCATAAGTCCTATCAAGCTGGCGACGCTCGCGTCGATGCCCTCCGCGGCGTATCCATCAAAATCCTGCCTGGCGAAATCGTCGCCATCACTGGACCCAGCGGATGCGGCAAAAGCACCCTCCTCCACATTCTCGGTGCCCTCGATACCCCGTCCTCCGGCCAAGCCTATCTGGAGGGTCATCCTCTCCACTCTCTTGACGACGACAAACTCACCGCCCTTCGTCGCCTCAAAATTGGCTTCATTTTTCAATTCTTCCATCTCCTTCCCACCCTCACCGTCGAGGAAAACGTTCTTCTTCCCCTCCTCCTCGCCGGTCGCGTTACCCCCTCCGCCAAATCCCGCGCCCATGAACTCCTCGCCGCTGTCGGTCTGAGCGACCGCTCCCACCATCGTCCTCACCAACTCTCGGGCGGCCAACTCCAGCGCGCCGCCGTCGCCCGCGCCCTCATCCACCGCCCCTCCGTCCTCCTCGCCGATGAACCCACCGGCAACCTCGATTCCGCCTCCAGCGCCATCGTCATCCAGCTCCTCACCCAACTTGCCCGCAATGAAAAAACCACTGTCATCCTCGTCACCCATAGCGACCGCATCGCCGCCGCCGCCGACCGCCAAATCGCACTGGTCGACGGCCGCATCGCCTCGTGAACCCCTCCTGGCTTTCTACCCTTCGCGTTTTCCTTTCCCACGGAACTCGAGATTTTTTCCGCCACAAAACCCTCTCCCTCCTCAACCTCCTCGCCCTCGCTGTCGGCGTTGCCGCCATTGTCGCTATCCAAACGGTCAATGAAACCGCTCTCCGCTCCTTCCGAGCCTCTCTCGACCTCGTCGCCGGCCGACCCGACTTCACCATCGAAGGCCAAGGATTTCGCCTCCCCGAAAAAATAATCCCCCTTTTGCGCCATGACCCGGCCGTGCGCGAGGTCTCCCCCACCATCCAACTCGTGGCCTCGCTGCCTAACCACCCCGGGGAGTTCCTCCACCTCGTTGGGGTCGACCCCTTTTCCAATGGCGAACTCGTCACCTACCGACTCGAAGACGCTCTCCGCTCCCCCACCGATGCCATCGCTTTCGTCTCCGAACCCAACACCATCGCCCTCACCCGCTCCCTCGCCGAACGCCTTCACCTCCAGCCGGGAGACTCGCTCCTCGCCGTCTCCGCCGGACACCAAGCTAACCTCCGTGTCCGTTTTCTCCTCGAACCCTCGACGGACCTGATCGGTGCCGACGACCACCTGGCCATCGCCGATATCGCCACCGTTCAATCCGCCTTCGGACTGGCCGGACAAATCGATCGAGTCGAGGCCCTCCTTCAACCCGACTCTTCCGGAAAAATCACCGCCCCTCGCGCCGCTCTGCTCGAACGCATCACCCCCCACCTTCCTCCCCACGCCCGCGCCGGATCTCCCGAACGACGGGGCCAAGAGGTCGAAAAAATGTTGGGTGCCTTCCAACTCAATCTGACCGCACTCTCCCTTATCGCTCTCGTGGTGGGAATGTTTCTCGTCACCAATACCGTCGCCGCCAACGTCGTTCGTCGCCGCTCCGAAATCGGCCTCCTCCGCTCAATCGGCCTCACCCGCAACTCCGTCATCTTTCTCATCGTGGCCGAATCCCTCCTTCTCGGCCTCATCGGATCTGCCTTGGGCATCTTCCTCGGCCTCCAAGTCGCCCGAACCCTTCTCCAATCGGTCGCGTCCACCGTCACCTCCCACTATGTCCTCCTCTCCATGCGGGACATTATGGTCAATCCCTGGAGCCTCCTCGGGGCCGGCCTCGCCGGACTCATCGCCGCCGCCCTCGCCGCCTGGTGGCCCGCACGCCAAGCCTCTCTCGTCCCTCCGGTCGATGCCCTTCAACCCCCCAACTCCGCCGATCGTGCCTCTACCCCGCAATCCCCCCTCATACGCGCCTCCCTCCTCTGCTTTTTTCTAACCCTTCTCTTCTCCGCCACCGCCCTTTATGGCCGAATCCCTCGCACAGGGTTTCTCGCCGCTCTCTTCATTCTTCTCGCCGCCGCCTTTCTCGCCCCCGCCCTCGGTCGCCTCCTCTCTCTTCTTCCCACCCTACCCTTCGCCACCTCGATTTTGGCTCGTTCCGCTTTTCGTCGGGGGCTTCATCGGCACGGGTTGGCGGCCGCGGCCCTCTCCGTCGCCGTCGCCATGGCCATCGGCGTCACCATCATGGTTCACAGCTTTCGTGCCACCGTCGATCAGTGGATCGGAGAGAGCATCAAAGCCGATCTCTTTATCGCCCCCTCCACCAATCTCATCGCGGGAGCCCTTGAACCTCTCGATCCCGAGGCCGAAACTCTCGCCCTCGCCACCCCGGGAGTCCGCGCGGTTGGTACCTACCGGGAAATCCGCCTTTTCCTCAATGGACTGCCCGGCAAACTCGCCGCCTGCCGCCTCGAAATTTTGCGCGTCTACAACCCCTTGACCTTCCTCTCCGCCCTTCCAGGCGATCCTTATGAGCTGTGTCAAAAAGGAGACTTTGCCATCATCTCCGAAAACTTCGCCCGCCGGCGCCAACTGAAACTCAACGACACGATTCTGCTCCCCACCCCCACCGGCCAACACCCCATCCGCGTCGCCGCCATCTTTCGCGACTACACCTCCGAGTCCGGCATTATCCTGCTGGATCGCGCCACCTACCGTCGCCTGACCCAAGACCCCTGCCTCACCAGCCTCGCCCTCCACCTGGAACCAGGAATCTCCCCCAACACCGTCGGCGACTCCCTTCGCGAACAACTCCGCCCTCGAGGCGAATTTCTCATCTACTCCCAAGCGGGACTGCGGGACGAAGCCCTGCGCATCTTCGACCGCTCCTTTGCCGTCACCGCTCTTCTTCGCACCCTTGCCATTGCCGTCGCCGCCCTCGGGGTCACTCTCTCCCTCACCGCCTTGGGCATCGAACGAACTCGGGAAATCGGCATTCTTCGTGCCACCGGCGCATCCCGCGGCCAAATTCTTCGCACGATTATGACCGAGTCCGCTTACCTCGGTACCACCGGGATTCTCCTCGGCCTCCTCACCGGTTTCGCCGTCGCCCTCGTCCTCATGCAGGTCATCAACCGCGCCTTTTTCGGCTGGACCATCGATTGGCACACGCCTTACCAGTCCATCTTCGGGATCGGTCTCGGTATGATGATCGCTTGCCTCCTTGCCTCCATCCCCCCCGCTTGGCGCGCCTCTCGCCTCTCCCCCGCCGAGGCCCTCCGCTCGGAATGAAAAAACTTCTTATCCCTCTTCTCTTTGGGCTCGCCACCTTTGGAATTCAGGCGGCCGAGCCTTGGGCTCGCGCCCTCTCCCCCCGAGTTTGGTCTTTCCCTCGGGACCACGGAGCCCATCCCGAATTCAAAACCGAATGGTGGTACTTCACCGGGAATCTGGAGGACTCCAACCACCGCCCTTACGGGTATGAGCTGACCTTCTTTCGCCACGGTCTGCAAACCAACCCCACCCAACCCAACTCCGCTTGGTCGATCCGCGACATCGCCTTCGCCCACCTCGCTCTGACCGATGTCCAATCCCGAAAATTCCTCTTTGCCGAAAAACTCAGCCGCGGCGCTCTCGGAGAGGTGGAAATTTCCCAAAAAGACATGCAGGTCCAACTCGCTGGCTGGAAACTCAATCGCCAGCCCGACTCCACCATGACCCTCAGCGCGACCGACCCCACTGCCAAAATTGGATTATCCCTCTCCTGCCAACCTCTGAAGCCCCTCACCCTCCAAGGAGAAAAAGGTCTCAGCCGCAAATCCGCCACCCCTGGCAACGCCAGCCACTACTACTCCTTCACTCGGCTCGAAACCAAAGGCCAACTCGAGATCGATGGCCAAAAAATTCCGGTGACGGGACTCTCTTGGTTCGATCACGAATTCTCCACCTCGGCCCTCGGCGAAAACCAGGAGGGGTGGGACTGGTTTTGCCTCCAGTTCGACTCCGGCGAGGAGCTGATGCTCTATCGGATGCGTAACCCGGGCAATCAGACCGATCCCGCATCTTCGGGCACCTGGATACCTGCCCGAGGCTCCTCCTCCTCGCTCCAATCCTCCGATTTCACCATCACCCCACTCGATCAGTGGAAAACCGCATCCGGCGCCACCTACCCCTCAGGCTGGAAAATATCCGTTCCCTCGCTCCAGATTTCGGGCGAGGTCCAACCTCTCCTTCGGGATCAGGAACTCCAACTCAAACGCACCGCCAACATCCGTTACTGGGAAGGAGCCTGTACTTTCAAGGGCACCCAAAAAGGGAAACCACTTTCCGGCCGTGGTTACACCGAACTCACTGGATATGCGGCGCCGATCGGTCAGGGGATGAAGGAATGAGAGAGTGTAAGCTTAAGCCCTTCGAAGCTCAGCGAGCTTGCCGAGACTGAGCAAAGGAGGGCGTCGCCGATCGGCCAGGGGATGAAGGAATAATCACTTTCAGATCAAGCCCCTGCTCTCTCTCCAGCGTGAATCGGATAGTCTGAAACCTAACCATCTCGAGGACGCCAGCGGTCTTTCACCTCTGCCGCGATTCGACCCCTACTTGACCATCCACAACCAGACCAAACCCATTCCGATTCGATACCACGCAAATGGAATCAAGGTGTTTGTCCGCACGTAGCCGATCAACCACCTCACCGCGAAATAGGCCGTGACCGCCGATACGGCCAAGCCCAGCCCCAAATGCATCCACTCCTCCTGTACCGGCACACCCGTGTCCTTGAGTTGACGGTAAAAGCTCAGCGCGCACGCCGCCAAGAGAGTCGGAATTCCCAACAAAAATGAAAAATCGGTCGCCGCCGTCCGGGAAAGCCCGCAAAACATGCCGGCCAAAATCGTCGCCCCAGACCGCGAAGTGCCTGGAAAAACCGCCGCCAGCATCTGGGAGGCTCCAATGACCAGAGCCACCCACCAACCCGGATCCTCCTTTCCCCGATGAAGCAGCAGTCGCCTCTCCGCCAACCAAAGCAAAACACCTCCCACGAGCAGCGCCCACGCAATCGGCCTCGGACTCTCCGGCAACTTGAGCCCCATCTCCGATGCCGTTAAACCCAAAACCGCCGTCACCACAAACGCGGCCCCCAACTTTTTTAAATACGCCTTACCCTTCTGACCCTCCTCCCCCACCACGATAGCTCTCAACCTCGGCGCATAGATCAGCAAAACCGCCAGCAGGGCTCCCGACTGAATGCCGATCGTAAACAACTCCGAACGCTTCAACTCAAACAAATGCCCCATCAACAGCAAATGACCCGTGGAGGAAATGGGCAAAAACTCGGTGATTCCCTCCACCACACCGAGCACAACCGTCATCAGCCAATCGTTCATGCGCCGACCCTAAAGACTTTTTCTGCCTCCGTCCACGCCCAGTCGGCTTGAAGTAGCCCCAAATCCCCTCCTTGCTATCCCCCGCCAAACCTGCCAATTTCCAGTCTTGGTCAAGGTTCGATGATACGAGTTCGAGCGAGGAAACAGATACAGTCCGGTAGGTTCCAACCCACCTTGTGGCCCGTTGTTCGGGCTCACGCCGAGCAACGCCGTCAGCCAGTAGCCAGCAAGGAAACATAAATACAATGGAAACC